>CAJWOS010000510.1 GCA_913044235.1 uncultured Pseudomonadota bacterium | reverse complement strand
CGGTCGCCCAGGACCCTGCCGCGGCGGATCCAGCCGAGGCGGCGGCTCCGAGCGTCCAGGAGGCGCTGGACTTTGTCAACGCGCATCTTCTGGAGCATGCGAGTCCATGGCGGCCGTGCCGTGCGACTGCTCGGCTGGCCCTGATCGAGGGCGGGGACCTCACCGTGGAGGTCACCCGCAGCTCGTACTGCGAAGACTCGCAGCTCGTGGCCAGCATCCACGCACTGGACGCATCGAAGGTGTCCTACGAAGTCGCAGACGAAATCCTCGTCCGGATCCCCTGTTCGGGGGAACAGTCGTGCGCGCGACAGATGCAAAAGCGCAAAAAGCGCGACGGAACCGACTGGGCCCTTCGGGATGAGCTCTGGATTCCGAAGCCACCGCCAGGCCAGGAGCATATGATCGCCGCGCTCGAGCTCCCCATGGGCAGTCGGTCTGAGAAGGCCGCTGATGTCGCGAGCGCGCTCGCGTATTTGGTGAAAGCCGCGAAGAAAGACCCCCAATATGCGGAGCCCAAGGACCGCTTTGAGAGGGAGCCCCCCGCGCCTGCTGCCGCCGATGGCGGCACCTGACCGCTCAGATCTCGTCTACGGCGGCCGCGGTTTCGTGCACGCATTGGGCTGCGTCCCCGTAGCTTCCGCCGTCCTGAAAGTCTGTCCAACGCCAAGCGAAGCGGTCGTCTTCCGTGAAGCACTGGGAGAATGAGAAGCGGCGAGCGCTCGATTCGATCCACACCACGGCGTCGGATCGTCCGCGTCGGTCGGACTGCCAGCGGGTGCGTACTTCAAGCAGTCCCTCGTACTCGCCGTCGAGGAGGATGGTGGTGCGGTACTGGAAGTCTCCCGCACCGCCCGGTCGGTGTCGGAAGAAATAGCGCCCGTCTTCCGCTCGCTGGTTGGGGCCACCCAAGCCATCAATCTCGATCCGAAACTGCTGACCATCAGTGAGATCATACTCGGTGTAGAGGTTGCCCACTGCCCCATCCAGGGTGGGCCACGCTTCGAGCGAGATGTCGAGCGTTCCGGTGCCATCCGCAAGTGCCACCGCGCCGGAGAGGTGTTCTCCGGCACAGGCGCGTTCGAGGGTGTTGGCACCGGCGGCCGAGGAGCGAAGGTCCCATGTGTAGGTGTCGGACCGGCGCTCGACTTCGACGCTGTAGGTGACCCTATCTGTGCCTTCGAATGGCCCCCACTCACGGGAGGTCTCGCTTCGGTAGGACGGCTCGGTGGCCGCAGCGCTCTCCACCAGCTCGAGGCAGGCGAGAGTGATCCCATTGAGGTCGCCTCCCACATCCAAGGAAAGCTGCACCAGGTCCGGCCAGGTTCCCGGCACTGGAGGAGCCATCCCGAGATAGCCATCGCTCGCGTCAATCACATCGAGAGTGTGCCGCTCAGCGGAGGGGAGGGCCGCTCGGAATTGGCGGTCGCTGACAAACGGTTGTGCAGACAGAGTGTCTTCACAGCCACTCAGGAATCCGAGCAAAACGACCGGCAGGATTCGTCTCATTGACGTACTCCGAGCGAAAGAAAGACATCGGCGAACCGAACGCCTCCCGGTTGATCATCGATGACGTACCGAACACCGTGGAAGCGCGGGTAGACCTCGATCGAAAAGGGTCCGGGGTATACGCCAGCGAGCATCCCGACGCCGGGAGCCTGAACACGGAGGACTTGCGGGTCGCCCACGTCGTACTCGGGGTACTCGATGGCATAGGACAAGCGGGTGAAGTGCACATTCGCACCGAGCCGCCACAGGCGTGGCGCGCTGAGCCAGCCACCGGAAAGCCCCCAAGTGTTCGCCGTTGCAGTGCCGATACTGGACGGGACATCGGGTCGGACAGTGCCCTCTCCACGACCCAGGTAGCCATCGAGTCCCACGCGCAGCCCACTCGGCCAGATTGCCGAGAGTGCACCCGCGTAGCCGAGGGTGGGGGGCACCTGTAGGATCCCGTCGCTGGGATCCGCGTAGGCCTGCGCGCCGACGCCAGCGCTCAGGGACCACTCCGGGAGCCGTGCTCGACGTGACTTTTGGTTGAGTGCCCCCTTGACCACGTCGTCGTCGTACGACACCGCGTCGAATCCGCTCGCATGGATGGAAAGGTGCTCACCGGTGGTGAGGGTCACCCGCGCGACGTCCAAGTGATCGGGGAAGCGCTGCTGCACGATGTAGGTGCCTGGTGCGAGCCCGACCGAGCGCTCGCTGTTGCCGTCCAGTGAGAGCTGGGCCACAAACGAGCGTCGGGCTTGGTCGAAGACGGCAAATTCTCCGGCAAGTCCAGCAGGAAAAGACAGCGTGGCGCCGCTTTGACCGGGCGCAGTCAAGACCAGGTGCCCCGTCCCAGTGAGATCCCAGGCGTACGTGGGGGTCTGAGCGCCTTCGCGCTGGTCCCGGGTCTGGAAGGCTGTCTCTCTCGCCACGTGGGCCCATGCTTCCTCGAGTGTGACCCTTCCATCCCGGTCTTCGTCTGCTGCGCCTGCCAGTGCAGAGGCAAGGTGGTGGGTGAAGTAGCTACCGCCGATGGCGTCGCTCTCGTGGCTCGCCTGATCGGCTGTGCTGCTGGTGAACACGACTTGTCCAGATGCCGTGAGTCGGTCGGACAGCTCTACCGCAAAGGAGGGTGCTCGCGTGGCTCCTTTTGTGCGCACTCGCTGGGTCATGGCACCGCTCTCACAAGCATCGAGGAAGCTGACCCGAACGCGTGCGCCCGTGCGATCAAGGAGGGTCTGGAGCTCCGTCCAGGTCACAACTTGTCGGCCGAGGTGCATTCCTTGGGCATCGGCATGCCCCGAATAGAAAAACAGCACCAAGGTGTCGCGTCCCGCCTGTTCATCGGCTGCCACGGCCGCCCGCAGTCGGCCGAGTGCGTGGAGGAGCTCGTTGCGGGTGGGGCCGGTGAGGGTTTTGGTACGCTCCGCTTCGGTCCCGCCCGCATTCAAGATCGTGCGGGTCATGCGCTGGGCATCGGCCTCTGCAAACAGAAGCGGACGCTCGCTTGCCGATCCTTCGTTGTGGCCCACTATCAAGGCATGACGGGCCACATCGGCCGCAGCGGGCCGCGAGATGGCGAAGGCGAGCAGGAGCGGGATCAACGGTGGAGTCCGTCCGGGGGCGGGCGCTAGCGGGGGATCTTGTCGAGGATCAAGACGTCTACATCCGGGGTTCCATCGGCCCAGACGCGTAGGCTCGAGGCGGAGTCGGCTTCCAGCATCCCTTCGGCCACACGACGGCTCGCTGCTGAGACCGAAGCGGCATCGAAGACGGCAAAAAACCGCTCAGGACCTGCCGCATCGTCGAGCTCCACGGAGCCTTCGAGCATACCGGAAGCGCCCTCGAGAGGGACCGGCTGGCCCGCTTCGGTCGGGGGCCACAGAACGACCTGCTCGCCGGTGCCGTCCACGCCGATCAGGACAATGGAGGACACCTCTCCGGCCCAGGTAAACTGAACGCGGTCGCCGGGCGACACCCGCTGGTCGGCGGCACCCATCTGCACATCATCGCCCCGCAGCACCATCCACCCCAGCTGTGGGCCACCTTTCACTCGAACGGTTGGTGTGGGAGTCGGTGGTGGTTGCTGCACCACAAGCATCCCTGCGGCTGCGATGGAGCCGGCGGTCAGCAGGGCCGGGAACAGCCAGCGGCGAGGGCGACGGACAGGGCGGTCTGTGTGTCGCGCACGCTGTCGAAGCGCCTCGATGTCGATGGGCGGTAGGGCGCGAGCAGCGTCCTCGGTCTGGGTGCGGTGGGCGTCGGGCACATCGCCGGGGACCTCTCCCATCAGGCGTCGATCGAGGTCGAGGTGCGATGGGCGGGAGCCGTCGTTGATTCCCAGTGGATTGGTCGGGTCGATGGTCATCCGTGGCCTCCGACGTAGAGCAGGAAGAGCCCGACGGCCGCCACGCCGATGGTCGTCATCTGGGCCCGGGCATGGTCAAGAAAGCCCCGGATTCGCTTGCGCACCGTGGGCACGCTGCGGCCCACCAGCAGGGCGGTCTGTTCCCGACTGAGATCATCAAAGTACACGTGAATGATGATTCGACGGGTTTCTTCGTCGCAGCCATCCAGCAAGTCGCGTACGGAGTCGGCATCGAGCACCCGGTCAGGGGCTGCGGGGCGGTCGGGGGTCAGCTCGGAGTGGCGCTGGGCCAGCTTGTCCCGGCGCCCCTTTCGGTTCCGGAGCTGGTTGAGGCAGTGGTTGGTGGTGATCTGGTAGATCCACGTGGTGGGGCTGGCGTCACCGCGAAACTGGCCCCAACGGGAAATGACCTTGGCGAAGGTCTCCTGTACTGCATCTTGAGCGAGCTCTTCGTTGCCCAAAATAGAACGTGCACGACGCAAAATGATCGGTGCATACCGTGTGTACAGTTCGGAGAGCTCGGAATCGGTCGGTGGGGTGCGCATGGGACTCCAGACTGGCTGATTCTGAGACCCAGGAGTGAGCCAGATCCGAAAGGAACGGCCCAAAATTATTCGAGAATTTCGATCTCAGCTGCGTCGAACCATGTGGTGCCCGACACGCCGCTCACAAATGCGATTCGGACAAACTCTGCCGCGTTCGGCACGGTCTCTTCAATGGCGATGAGGGTCCATGGGTAGGTCTCGAGCCGGGCGATGGCGCGCCGTGCCGGCCCTACCGGGCGCCCGTTTCCATCGAGAAAGGACAGAGTCATGCACACGCTGTCCTCACGCTGTTGGTGCTCCACACGGAGGTTCTCCCCTCGCACCTGCGCGGTGGCTCGAACCCGGATGCCGGGGGTGACTGGCGCTGCTTGTGCGACTTCGTAGAACAGTCGGGTGCGTTCTTCGGCGTAGAAGCGAACGCTTTGGCTACCGTCGAGGTACACCCGTCGGTCGAGGGCTACGTCGGCGACGGGCGTGCGGGCTTCAGAGGTGATGAATGCCTCCACGAGAGACCAGCCATCACGGAGGGTTTGCGCTTCTTCGAATGAGCCGTCGGAGATCGCCACCGTAGACCCGATTCCGCGAGAGACTCGGCTGGGGCGAGCCCCGATGGCCTTTGCGATCATGTCTCGACTTTCCTCATCGCGCTCAGGACTCGACTTCCAGGCGAGGGAAATGTGCTCGGTGAACTCCTTGCGCTTGTTCTGCTTGTACTTGATCTCGAACAGCCAGATCTGGTCTTGGATGGACCCCATCCGAACCGCAACGATCTTCTCCGGCTTGTATTTGGGGAAGTCGAAGCGGCTCGCGATTCGTTCTGCGAGCTCGCGCTCCCGACCGCGGAGGTCGGCTGTGGTGCGGATCACCGTCTCCCCACGCCGGATCCGGTTCAGCTCGGCCGGAGGCATCAGGTCGATGTATTCGAACACCTCGTCGAACTTCGAGTTGTAGATGTGCTCCACGATGTTGGGGTGCGTGGTGGCAAGGTCGAACATCCCGCCGGGCG
>CAJWOS010000509.1 GCA_913044235.1 uncultured Pseudomonadota bacterium | reverse complement strand
CACCGTGCTCTTGCCGGTCACAGAAGGGTCGTCGTCATCGACCAGACCATCACAGTCCTCGTCGCCTCCCCCGCAGACTTCCACGCCGCCTGGGAAAGACGCTGCATCGTCGTCGTCACAGTCACCGCCGAGTGAAGCAAGCCCCGAGATGTAGGCGCAAGCAAGCGTGGACGTGGCGCCGTACCCGTCTCCATCGGCGTCGACATAGGCCAAGAACGCGTCGACGGCATCCTCGACTTCATCGACAACGCCATCACAGTCGTTGTCGAGACTGTCGCAGTACTCGTCGGCCCCCTGGAAGACCGCGCTGTTGGTGTCATCGCAGTCTGTGCGGTTTTCGACATGGTCGATGGGCGCTTCGCAGGCCCTGACCGAGTCATCCGGGTCGCCCTGCCCATCGGAGTCGGCATCGGCGTACCATCGCGTGGCGTCCGTCGAGCGTGGCCCGTCGACCACATCGTCGCAGTCATCGTCGATGCCGTTGCAGACCTCTTCGGCCTCGGGATGCACTGTAGCACTGCCATCATCACAGTCCATACAGCTCAAAAACCCATCGGCATCTGCGTCGATGTGGTCTGCGAGCCCATCACAGTCTGCATCGAAATCCGGCTCGCAGATCGTTGTGGGAGCGCCAGGATATACGTCCGCCCTCGTGTCGTCGCAGTCACCAGTGCCAGCGCCGTAGCCCTCTGGGGGCTCGCAGCCCTCGATGCGGTCCGCATCCGGCTCGCCGTAGCCGTCGCCGTCATGGTCCCGGTACCAGCTGGGCGGCACTGCTACATCGTCGATGTTCCCGTCGCAGTCATCGTCGACGTCGTTGCAGATCTCGACCGTGCCCGGGTTGACGTCGGGATTGTCGTCGTCGCAGTCGTCGGTGGTGTACCCATCCCCATCGCGATCCGGCTCGGCAGGCGCGGTCGTCGGTCCGCCATCGTCTCCATCGTCACTCTCGGTACTGGACGGGTCGGCCGATTCCGTCTCCACGTAAATGACCTTTTCCGAACCCTCGCACCCCGCGAACACGACACTCACAACCATGTTGCACGCCACAAACCGGAGCATGCGATGAATAGAGGCGACGGACAAGGAGCACTCCCTGCAGGCTGGGCACGAGACCGAACACCCGCGAGCTCCGGGTCGAGTGTGACCCTTTGATGGCACTGAGCCGACTATATCGGTGTTTTTCATCGGTTTCGTGACGATTGGTCTCCATTCGAACCCGACAGTGCTGACAGTGCCGACAGGGTGGCGCGCCGCGTCTGTTGGGCGCGCTCCTCCACTGCGCCCAGGGTCCAGAAGTTGGCCCCGGAACGAGGGCTGCGAACCACGGTCAAGCCACGAAAATCCATGGCGTTCCGTGCCCCGGCGGTGCGCTCCACGAGATGGACGACGGCATTCGCTTGCCCCCCCCGCTCCGCTCGCCAACACTCGAGCCCCAACCGGTCGGCAGCCCCACCGTCTCGACACCACTCCAGCTGGCCTTCTACCTCCACCTGGACGGGATGAAACACACTCGGCATCGCACACGATGCTGCCACGGCGGGAGCCAGCGGGCCCGAACGAATGAACGCAAAGGAGCCATCCGTTCGCTGGACACCCACAGCCAGTGGAACGTCGAGATCGTCAAACCGACGTGGCAGAGTGGCCTCCAGGTGCGCCACAAGGCGCTCGAGATGGAAGACCCCCTGCCATGGCGGCCAGGACAGCGCCATCCGCGCCATGGGACGCTCGGCCGTCACTTCTTCCAAAATCTTCGAAAAGGACCACCCCGCACAGTACATCGAGCCGATCAAAGCACCCGATGACGTGCCGTACAGACGGTCTGGGTAGACCCCACAGTCTCGGGCGCCTTCCAGGAAGCCCGCTTGCCGGCCAAATGCGAGGAAACCACTTGAGAGAAGGAAATCGACGGGGGTACCGCTGGACATCAAGCGCTTCCGGAAAGTGGAGGTCAGGCGTCATCGTCGAGTGCGAGCCACCCGAGGCGCACCATCGCGGGCACCATCAGGAGGTCAGCCAACACCGCAAACAAGAGCACCATGGGAAGCAGAGTACCCAGAATCCAGAGCGAAAAGTAGTCGGAGAGCGCACACGGTAGGAACCCGACCACCAACACGACAGTGGTCATCACGATTGCGCGACCGGCAAATTGAAACGTGCGCTCGATGGCTTCTGCCCGGCTTGCGGTTCGACTGGCTTCCACGCGGTACCGCATCAAGAAGTGGATGGTGTCATCCACTCCGATTCCGACGGCCAGCATTGCGATGACAGCCGTATCGGTGTCTACGAGCTCCCAGCAGGAGCCCAGCACACCACCGAGCCACACAAGCGGGAGCAGGTTCGGGATCATCGACACGAACCCCAAGCGAAGCGACCTCAGGCCCACGACCATCAACAGGGAGACCACACCGATGGAAAAGCCCACGCCACGAACCTGACCCTCGATGATGCGATCGATCCATCCGCCCATCAGCGGCCGGAGCCCCGTGGCGTCGACCGAAAGGCCTTCGGGCAACATCTCCTGGCCGAGCTGCTCCACGGCGGATGCTGTGGCCTGGCTCGCTCGCATGCCGTCGCTGGCCGTTCGCAGCGCCACGTGCAGCCGGCGTCGATCAAAGTCCACGAGCAGGTCCAAGTCCTCCCCGCCCGCAAGCTCGAACAGCAACAACTCTTGCGCCACGGCTGCCGCTGAGTCTGGCAGGGTTGCGCCGTCTCCGACCCCAAGCACCTGGTGGAGCTCCCGAAGCGCGTCTACGAGGGACACCGAGTGCTCCACATCCGGGAGCGCATCGACCGCGTCCTGAAAGCGTGCGACTGCAGCGAGGTTTACAGGGTCGAGAAACGCGTTGTCCGACCCGCCGTCGATGAACACCTCCATTGCGTTTCCGCCCACAAAGCGCGCGTCGAACCACCGGGCATCCACCTGCACCGGATGGTCGTCAGCAACCCGGCCCACGAGGTCGGCATCGACATTCATGCCGGCGATTCCCACACCGGCAGCGCCCATCAAAGCAAGGAATACGGCCACCACTGCGCGAGGGCGACGCCGAGAGAGCCTGGAGAACCACCGCAGCACTCCCTGGATCGCCCCGTCAATGACTCCGACCACACCGCTGCCCGGTCCCAGAGTGGTGGCCCGACGCCGCTCCACCGCGCGGTCGTCGAGGCCGTACGACAACAGGATCGGTACCAAAGTCATGGCCAGGATCAAGGCCAGCGCAACCCCCACGCCGAGCGTGATCCCCATTTGCCGGAACATCGGTGTGGGGATGAAGGAAAGACTCACAAACCCCACGAAGGTGGTGATGCTCGTCAGGAGGCACGCACGGCCCACATCCGCAGCGCTGGAAAGGATGGCCTCTTCACGAGAGTGACCTGCAACCCGCTCCTGTTCCCA
Source organism: uncultured Pseudomonadota bacterium (assembly GCA_913044235.1). Classification (GTDB taxonomy): domain Bacteria; phylum Myxococcota_A; class UBA796; order UBA796; family UBA2385; genus CAJWOS01. Next base: position 2,047 of record CAJWOS010000509.1, on the reverse strand, counting down.
GGCGCTCCAGAGGTGAATGACATCCGAAAATCCCACCACCACTACCACCAGTGGAACTGCGGTGACCATGATGCTGAAGACCGGGTCAATCAGCGCCGAGACGGCCATGGTCCAGATCATAGAAAGCCCGGCGATGCCCACGCTGACCACTGCTGGGAGCAAGCGACGAAACACCGCCATCACCACAACCAGCAACGCGATGGTCGACATCGGCAAGATCCGAAACAGGTTGTCCCAAGCGAGGTGCAGCATCTCCACCATCAACACAGGAAAGCCGCTGCGATGGACCCGGTCGGCAGGAAAACCGGCATCGGCGAGGCTGCTCTCCAGTCGCTCGATGTTTCGCATCCCCTCCTGGGCTGTGCGGTCTGGGTTGAGCTCCAGCGCCACCAGGACTGCCACATCGGACCCATCCTGCCCCACCAACATTCCTTGTGCAGCGGCGCGATTTGCGGTGCTGGCATCCAACCAAGGCACCATCGCAAGCTGACCATCCACGGATTCCATGTGCTGCGTGGTCGCGATGCTGGTGGTTCCCGTAAACCCTGCGAGGGTCACCACCCGATCATCAAGGCGCGCCAACGACTCGACCAGCGCCGGCGATGGTGCTGCATCGGTATCCACACCCAGCAGGATGTACTCGCCTACGCCGAACCAATCTGCGGACTCGACGTAAGCCGCGTAGGCCGGGCTCTCCCCGAAGAATAGTTTCTTCAGTGTGCTGCCCACACTCACACGCGTGAGGATGCCCAGGGAGACAACGGTGAGCACGACTACGATGCCGAGCACCAGGGGCCGATGCCGAAGCACCCAAGAAAACCATCGAACCAATGGGTCTGATTCCCGCGCTGCCGGCTCCATTCGTGCTCCTGTTCTTCCGCCGCCTTAGCCCATTCAGGAGGGCTTCCCATGCCCGCCCCCCAGGCCCCTTCACTGGCTCCAGGACTGAGTATTGAATCCGTCCCCCACTTCTTCGAACCTCCGATGGGCGGTGTGGCTGCTGGCACTGGTCTGGGGTGTGGGTCCTGCGCTTCCCGCTTGGACTTCGGGCATGCTCGTGGGGCAGCCATACACCGACCTCTACCCTGCGGTCTGGGGCCTGTGGTGGGCGGCTGAGCAGTGGCCTTCCGTGGTCACCCACACCACCCAGCTTGGCTATCCTGAGGGAATGGGCTTCTACTATTCCAGCCCACTCAAAGGATGGCTTGCCGGTCTGCTCGTGCCGCGGATCGGTCTTGTGCATACCTGGAACCTGCTGCTCGTCGCTTCTCGCGTAGCCACTGTGGTCGGTGCCGCGGCCGCTGCGCGTGCGTGGGGGCTGGGCACCCGCGGCAGTCTCGTGGTTGCCGCTGGGTTTGGATGCAGTGCAGTCTTCCAGGGCTACGCAGTAGAGGGCATCATCGAGGGTACCGATGGCTGGGCGCTCGCATTGTGGGCCTGGGCGGTTGCCCGAGAGCGGGCCGGGTGGTCCATGGTGGGTCTGGCACTGTGCGTGGTGACCTCCTGGTACCTGGGTGCGGTGGCGTGCTTGCTGGCCGTTCTCGCCACCCTTCGACACGCACGGGCCTGGTGGAGCCTTGGCGGAATCCTTCTCGCGGCACCGTCGATTGTGGCCTTCTTGAGTGCCTTTAGTGGGGGACCTCCGCTGGCTCCAGACATCCGCGCGGCGATGGGCGCACCCATTCATGTCCCCCGGCCGGGCGTGCTCGACGGCCTTCACCCATTTGCACTCACCGCTTACACGGGCTTCATTCTTGCGGGCGCGGCGCTGGGCGCCAGGGTTCGGTGGGTGGCGCTCGCACTGCTTCCGGCCATCCTCAGCTTGGGTGTGGGGCCTTGGTACGACCTGCCCGTCCTTTCTGCGCTCCGGTTTCCCTATCGCTGGCATCTTGGCACCCTCGCAATCCTGTCGCTGGCCGCAGGACACCTGGCAGATCGAGTGCGAGGTGGCGGATGGATCGCGGTCCTCGTGGTCGCCGAAAACCTCCTCTTGGCACCCGTGGAGCCCATCCTCCCGTCCGCCTCTGCAGATCTCCCGGCCCTTTAC
>CAJWOS010000508.1 GCA_913044235.1 uncultured Pseudomonadota bacterium | reverse complement strand
AACAGGGGCGGCATCGAGCGCGCTTTGTCGTACCGTCGAATCGCTGCCTCGAGGGCATGATTGGGACTCCCGTTTCGGGCACTGCCTTTCTCGTGCTCCACGGATGGGGGTCGAGGAAGGAGGAGTGGACTCCTCCGGTGGGGGTTCCGATGATGGCAGCGCCGTCGATGATGGTGGCGGCGACGAGCTGCCATTTGAGGGGAGCAAGGCTGGGGAATACACCGATGGTGTGGACAACGATAGCGATGGTCAGACTGACTGGCACGACGGTGGCTGTGCCGGCGCACCAGATTGTGATGCAGACGATGCGTGGCCGAGACAGCATTCGACTGCATTGACTTCCTTTGGAAGACCGGCGAAGACCACGTGGATCCCGACTATCCAGAATACTTTGCCCAGGTGTGCACCACACTCGACACGGTTCTCTCCACGGCCACAATCGGAAAAGACCTCGAGAGCTGGAAAACGCGACTGACTTCGCGATGAACTCGGCAAGAAGCTGCCAGGAGAGCAGTTCTGGCGGGGTGGTTTCAGGCCTCGGAGGACTGCGGGAGGGCGACCGATCGGTCGAATTGCCTCGGCTGGTCGCGTTCAGGAGCGGTCGGTGTATTCTGTCCGCCATCCGCACGGGTCTCCATGTCTTCGAATCGCATTGTCTTCCACCTCGGCTTCCTCCTGGCCAGCTGTGGAACGACGCCCCCCAAGAGCGAGCTGGGAACGGTCGACGCGACCACAGGTACGAGCGGCACCCCCGACGCAGATGCGGATGGCTACGACGCCTCTGAAGACTGCGATGACGACAATCCGGCGGTCCATCCCGAGGCCGAAGAGCTGTGCGACGGACAGGACAACGACTGCGATGGGCTTGTGGACGACGCCGATGACGACGTGCTCGGAACCACCACAGCATATGCGGACACCGACGGCGACGCATTCGGGGACCCCGAACAAGCGGTCGAGGTGTGCGCGCCAGGGTCGGGTCAGTCCCTCGACGGGACCGACTGCGATGACACCTCCAGCGAGGTGTATCCAGGCGCTCCCGAGACCTGGTACGACGGCGTGGATGGCGACTGTGGGGGCGACTCGGACCACGACGCTGATGGCGATGGCTTCGACGCCGACGCCTGGGGCGGGACGGACTGCGACGACGCGGTGGCCACCACCTACACGGGCGCCACGGAGGTCTGGTACGACGGCGTGGACGGCGACTGTGGGGGCGACTCCGACTACGACGCCGACGGCGATGGCTTCGACGGCGACACCTGGGGCGGCACCGACTGCGACGACGCGGTGGCCACCACCTACACGGGCGCTGCAGAAATGGTCAACAGCACCGACGACGACTGCAACGGCCTCATCGACGACGGCACCTCTGCCTACGACGACGACGGCGACGGATACTCCGAGGATGCCGGCGACTGCGACGACGACGAGCGTTTGGCCGTACCGGGCGGCACCGAGATCTGCGGCGACGGCATCGACAACGACTGCGTAGACGGCGACGACTCCTGCAGCCTGAGCGGCAGCTACGCCATCGCTGACTTCGGAGACGAGCGGTACGGGCCGAACGCCTGGGACTTCTTCGGGCTGGCCATCTCCGTGGCCGACTTCGACGGCGACGGGACCGAGGAGCTGACCTCCGCGTCGGGCTTCGAGCCCGCCTATGGCCACGTGTGGTCCGAGGCCCCCACCGGCTCGGCCGCTGCCGACACCGACAGCTGGCTGGTGAGCTACCCGAGCCCCTACTTCAACTGCAACGCCTACTATGCCGGCCCCATCTCACCCGGCGATGTCAACAACGACGGCTATGCCGACCTGCTCGGCGCCTGTGCCTCCGATACGCGCTCCACCGGCATCACCTACCTGGTCCACGGTCCCATCACCGGACCGATCGACATGGGCGCACTCGCCGTCGCCACCACCGTCGGAGAGGACTGGTCTTCCACGGCCCACCTCAACGAGTTCGGCGACCTGAACAACGACGGATACGACGACCTCGCCATCGGTGCACATCTATGGAACAGCAGCAGCTACCACGGTGTGGGAAAGATGTACATCGTCTACGGCCCCCACTCCACGAACCTCGACTTCTCCGTCGATAGCGCCGACATCGAGCTCTACCCCGACGACCGCGACTACCAGTGGATGGGCGACGGCGCCGCCCGCGCCGCAGACTTCACCGGCGACGGGATTCCCGACCTGCTGCAGGGCCACCCCTGGGATGACCACAACGGGACCTACAGTGGATCCATCGCCTTCTTCGAGGGACCGGTCGGCAGTGGGTCCCACGTCATCTACGATGCCGATCTGGACTTCATCTATGGAGAGTCCGCCTACGACCAGCTCGGCGGTCGGCTGACCGTGCTCAACGACATCGACGGCGATGGGACCCCCGACCTCGCGGTCGCCGCACCGGGCGAAGCCTTGACCATGTACGGCAAGGTGCACGTGATCACCGACCCACCGCCCTATGGCCAGAACATCCAGGACGTGGCGAGTGCCACCGTGACCGGCGACTGGATGGCCGGAAGCTTCGGGTCGGCGATCGAGGCGGCAGATGTCGACTTCGATGGACAAGACGACATTGTGGTGGGCGCCTCGAACTACGGATCCGGCGAGGAAGGGGCGGTCTACCTGTTCCATGGCCCCCTGACCGGCACGCTGAGTGCCAGCAGTGCCGATGTCTTCATCGAGGGCACTACCGCAGACGCAGGCCTGGGCGTTGAGCTGTCCCGCCCGAGCGACCTGGACGGAGACGGGCTGCTCGATCTGGCCATCGGAGCCGCCTATGACGACACCCACGGCGCATCGAGCGGCAAGATGTATCTGGTGTACGGACTCTGAGCTTGTCGCTGCGAGATCCTGTAGGCGCATCCCTCAGGCTCGGGCGCCCGGCACGCCAACCGAACCGCAGCGCAGTTGCATCTGACCAACACGCCCTCAGGCGCGTAGTCTCGGTCGTGACGCTGGCAAGTCGCTCCCGGTCGGAATGGCCGCTCTCGTGGTGCAGTGGTCTGGCGACAACACGTCGGCACCGAGCGGCGACGCATGACGCAGGGAGCGCATTGCTGCACACCCCGTAGAGTGCGGCATCGGATGACCGTTCGTACCAGGTCGGACGGCGCCTGCTTCCGCAGCTGCTTTCTGGGTCTCGGATACGGTTCGGTGGCACACACTCGCGGTTTTTCTGTATCCTGCGCGCCAGTCAGCCCTGCAGTGACCCCAAAACGTTGGAAACGTCATGACCGCCACCAAGCGAGCCGTTCCCTGCCTCTTCTTCCTGGGCGCCCCCAGTGTTGTCCAAGCGGCCACGTGGAGCGTCGATCCATCCGGCTCGGGCGACTACACCACCATCTCCGCAGCCATCACCGCCGCCAGCAGCGGGGACACCATCGACGTGGCGGCGGGGACCTACACCGAGGCCATCGACTTCGGCGGAAAGGACCTCACGGTGCAGTCCACGAGTGGTGCTGCGTCCACCATTATCGACGCTGGATCGAGCGGTGCTGCCTTTGCGGTCACCTTCGACGACTACGAGACGAGCGCCGCGGTCCTCGACGGGTTTACCATCGAGTACTCCGGTGGACAGGGAATCCTGGTCGAGTATTCTGAGCCCACGCTGCGCAACCTGGTCTTGGAAGATTTGGGCTCCACCTCGGCATACGGCGGAGCCATCTACATCACCTCGAGCTCTCCCACGGTGGAAGACTCCAGCTTTTCGAGCAACGAAGCCGTGCGGGGTGGGCACGTCTACATGGACGACCTGTCCAGTCCCACCTTCTCGGGCTGCACCTTTACCGGCGGTTCGGCGACCTACGGTGGGGCTGTCTTCATGGAAGACTCCACCATCGCCACATTTTCCACCTCCACCTTCGATGCCAACAGTGCCTCGTCGCATGGTGGTGCTTTCTACCTCGCGGACTTTGTTGAGCTGGACCTCTACGACAGTGATCTCACCTCGAATACGTCCGGTGGCGTGGGTGGTGGGCTGTATGCGGGCACCTACAGCACGCTCACCTTCAGCGGTGCCGACTTCGACGGCAACGTGGCCAACAGCGGTAGCTCAGACGGAGGTGGTTTGTATGCCAATACCTACGGCATCTTGAGCTTTACGGACTCCACCTTTACCCACAATGAAGCGTGGGGTGGCGGGGGCATGCGTGTTGTCTCCGCGTACTCTCTGGCCTTCGACAATGTCACGGTCACAGACAACACCGCCAATGGCCATGCGGGCGGCGCTCATCTCGTCTTGGGCAGCGCGGTTGCGTCGACCATCGACCGCAGCACCTTTGCTCGGAACACGGCCTCAAGCTCGTACTATGGGGGCAACATCTTGATGGGAGGTCCGAGCGGTACGACCGAAGACTTCACCATCTCGAGTACGGTCATCGATGAAGGCATCGGCGGCACCGGTGGCGGCGTCTATGCCGACTACATCACGGTACGCTTTGTCGACTCCGAGCTCACGAACAACGAGACCAGCTACTCGTCACCGTCGTCGAGCCAGTACTTCTCCGGCAATGGCGGCGGCCTCTTCAGCAACTACAGCCAGGTCACCCTAGAGAGCACAACGGTGGATGGCAACACCTCGGTCGGCTTTGGGGGCGGGGTCATGCTGTATGGCAGTACCACCAGCTATCCGGCCTCGCTCACCACCGATGGCGCCATCATCTCGAACAACAGTGCCGCCTACAGCGGGGGTGGCGTGGGAGCGTACCGCACCTATGCCTCCACATCGCTCACCGACACCACGGTGAGTGGCAACACCGCCACGCGCGGTGGCGGCCTGTATGCTTTTACGGCCACCGAGGTCATCGTGGACGGCGGCGAGTTCTCCGACAACCAGGCCACCGGGGACTATGGCGGTGCCGTCTACTTCTATCCGGACACGTATAGCGCCAGCTACAGCATCTCCGTGTCGGGAGCGGTCTTCGCCGATAACTACGCCTACTTCAACGGCGGAGGGTTGTACGTCGAGTCCGTGATGGATGCGGTGGTCGAAGAGAGTGTCTTCACCGGCAACGAGGCCGGCTACGTGTCGTCGACCTCAAGCACAAGCGGCTATGGCGGCGGCATCTACCTTTACGACGTGGACTCGTCTGGGAGTGCTGTCCTCGCCAACAACAACCTGTGCGGGAACGAAGCGACCGACGGTGGGGGCTTCTTTGGCGCCTACATCGGCCCCGTTCTGGACTTCTCCAACAACGCGGTCCAGAGCAACATCGCGCGCGACTCTGGTGGCGGGCTCTTTCTCACCAACACCACGTACCCAGACGTCATCAACAACTCCTTCGTTGGAAATGCGGCTTCGTCTGCCGGTGGCGGCCTGTTTGTGCGCGATGCCCACATCGACTTCGTCAACAACATCGTGGCCTACCAACGGGGCGGTCACGGCTTCTACGGTGACTCAACGGTCAACAGCCACGGCAACTTTCAGTACAACGACTGGT
>CAJWOS010000507.1 GCA_913044235.1 uncultured Pseudomonadota bacterium | reverse complement strand
CCTATGACCCTCAGAATTAACCGGCTACGCATTTCAAGATCGGAATACCAAAAAATGCTGGAAGCAGCACAAATACCATCAGAAAAGGGGGCACTCTCAGACGAGGCACTTAATATCAGGGAAGCAAGAAAGGTTGAGATGCTGCCTGGTTTTTCCGAAGGACTTGTGTCTGTGCAAGATGAGGGAGCGCAAGCTGCTGTTAAATTTTTGAATTTAGTGCCTGGTTTGACAATTTTAGATGCGTGCGCAGCCCCTGGAGGGAAGACCTTGCGATTGGCCACACGCGGGCACTCGGTGCAAGCCGTCGACCTCGAGCCGCATCGGCTTTCGCTGGTGGAGGAGGGGAGCTGTCGAGTTGGGATCGCCGACCGGATCACCACGCGTGAGCACGACTGGCTGACCGGGCCTCTGCCCTGCGGCACACAGTTCGCGGGCGTACTCGTGGATGCACCCTGCACCGCACTCGGGATCGTACGCCGACATCCAGAAATTCGGTGGCGACGGCTGGTGTCCGACCCGCCAGCAATGGCCATTCGCCAGCGCGAGATCCTCAAGAACGCCGCGGTACATGTGGCAGAAGGTGGGGTGCTGGTCTACTCGGTCTGCTCGCCGCTATCCGAGGAGGGGGCGGGCGTGGTGGAGTCCCTCGACGGGTTTCGCACACGCCATGCGTGGTCCTCCGCCCCGCCCGTGGGCGACGAAGATGCGTTTCAAGCGTTCGTGCTCGAACGGGTCTGATGCGGGGCAGTCCCCCCATGTTTGGCAGGCCTGGATCGCATCGCGTCTGCGCCTGAGTGGAACCTACATGCTAAGGCTTCCGCTGGCTCCCCGGAGGTTTCATGGGCGGCGCAGCCGACACCCCGATGATGCGACAGTTTCTTCGGATCAAAGCGAGCGTGCCCGACGCCATCTTGCTGTATCGAATGGGCGACTTCTACGAAGTGTTCTTCGAGGATGCCGTCGAGGCTGCCGAGATCCTCGAGCTCACCCTCACATCGCGCAACAAAAATGATCCCGAGCCGATTCCCATGGCTGGGATTCCGTACCATGCCCTGGAGACCTACCTTCCACGTTTGGTGCAAGCGGGTCGGAAGGTGGCGATCGCCGAGCAGCGTGCGCCGGCGTCGGGACAGAAAACCAAGCTGATGGAGCGGCACATTGTTCGGATCGTCACCCCCGGAGTGCCCTGGGACAGTGATGGCTTGGATGCCCGTGAAGCGTGCTACCTCGCAGCAATTCACGTGCGGGGCTTTGACGCTCCGGTAGGCCTGGCGTTCCTCGACACGACCACGGGTGACCTCCGGCTCACCACAGTGGACAATTTGGCCACTGCTTGCGATGAAATCGTTCGAATGGAGGCGCGAGAACTGGTCGCTCAAGGCCCGGTGCTCGCCGACCCCAGCATCCAAGCCCTGCGGGTGGCTACCAGTGCAGTCGACGATGCATGGTTCGACCCCGCGGCAGCGGTGCAGACTCTATGTCAGACCCTCAAGGTCAGTGACTTATTCGGGTTTGGTGCCAGTCCCGATGATGCATGCGTGCCGGCGGGTGGGGCCATCATCTCGTATGCGCGCCAGACTGCGCGGATCGGCCTGGAGCATGTGCGGCGCCTTCGGGTGTACACCGTTGGGGGGCAGATGGTCCTCGACGATGCCACCCGTCGCAACCTGGAATTGTTGCGCCCAATGCGAGGATCTGGCCGCAAGGGCACACTGCTCTGGCTGCTCGACCGCACACGCACACCGATGGGCGGCCGAATGCTCCGTGAGTGGCTGTTGCGTCCGCTCACCGATCCGAAGCCCCTGCATGAACGGCACAACGCCGTGGAAGCGCTTCTTGACCCGCTTGTGCGCGCACCGCTTCGCGATGGGCTTCGGGCAGTGGCCGATCTCGAGAGACTCGCGAGCAAGGTGGCGCTTGAGACCGCCAATGCACGCGATCTGATCGCTCTGAGCACTTCTCTGCAGGCGCTTCCCGAGGTCGCGACCGTGCTCGCAGACATCGAAGCCCTCCGCCACCGCATTCCACGAGACACTGTCGGCGATGTGGCAGCTGAGATCCGGCACTGGATCGTGGACGCTCCCCCCACCGCCACCACCGAGGGGGGGCTCATTCGACCCGGTGTGCACGAGGAACTTGATGAGCTCGTCTCGCTCTCCAAGGAGGGCAAAGGTGCCATGGCCCGGATGGAGGGGCGAGAGCGGGAAACCACTGGAATCTCGAGTCTGAAGATTAAGCACAACCGTGTCTTTGGCTACTTTCTCGAAGTCACCCACGCGAATGTGCACCTGGTACCCGACAACTGGATCCGAAAGCAGACGCTCACCAACTGCGAGCGCTACATCACCGCCGAGCTCAAGGAGTTTGAAGAAAAGGTCCTGGGCGCTGATGAGCGTCGGAGACAGCTCGAATATGCGCTGTTCCGAGACCTTCGCGCACGCATTGCAGACCACGTGGAGCGCATCCAAGCTTGTGCCCGCGCGGTGGCATGGCTCGATGTCATCGCCACCTTCGCAGACCTCGCTCAGGATCGCAGGTACTCCAGACCCGTGCTCGAAGCGGATCCCACCGTGCTGAAGGTCACCGGCGGCCGACACCCTGTGGTCGAGGCCATGGACCTCGAGTCGCCGTTTGTCCCCAACGACCTGCTGCTCGGAGAGCGCGAGCGCCTTGTCATTCTGACTGGCCCCAACATGGCCGGGAAGTCCACGGTGATGAGACAGGTGGCACTGATCGCCTTGATGGCACAGATCGGTAGCTTCGTACCTGCGGAAGAGGCACGGATCGGTATCTGCGACCGAATCTTCGTTCGCGTTGGGGCCAGCGACGATCTTGCACGAGGACGATCCACATTCATGGTGGAGATGGCTGAGACAGCCCACATCCTCAACCATGCGACCGCCGGGTCCCTCATCTTGTTGGACGAGATTGGTCGCGGCACGAGCACCTACGACGGCCTCGCCATCGCCTGGGCTGTCGCAGAGGCGGTGGCGGATACTGTCCAGTCTCGAACCATCTTCGCCACGCACTACCACGAGCTGGTATCCCTCGCGCAGGACCGCGAAGCGGTGACCAACCGCCACGTGGCGGTCAGCGAACATGGCGAGCGAATCATCTTTCTGCATACTCTGCGGGAAGGGGGTGCCAGCCGGTCATATGGGATCCAGTGCGCTCGCATCGCAGGGATGCCTCGGGGCGTGATCCGACGCGCGAGAGCCCTCCTCACGGAATTGGAGCGACGGCCGAAGTACGGTCCCCCCACACGCCAGCTATCGCTGTTCGACCCACAATCGCCCAGCCCCAACTCTCCGAGCAGCACCCCAGAGTCGCCCCCCCCGAAGGAACCGGACCCAGTTCACCTGGCTCTGGCCGCGCTTGATCCAAACGACATGACCCCGCGCCAAGCGCACCAAGCCCTCTACGACCTCCAGGCCCGAATGCGTGAAGCGTCCAAAGCCGCAGATGATTCGAAGGCTCGAGCGTGAGTTCGAGTGACCGCGGAGAGGGCAGGGGACTTGCGATCGACCCTTCGCCGTTCGACTATGCCCTCGACGCATTCTTGAACTGGTGCCGAGCAGAGCGAGCATTCTCCGTGCACACCGTCGACGCGTATCGACGCGATCTTCGCGACCTTCAAGCATTCATCCAACCGATGGACCGTCCGCACGACATTCGTCGAGAACACCTCGAGGCCTGGCTCGAAGCCCGACAGCAGGAGGGATTGAGCCGGGCCACCCTTGCTCGTCGGCGTGCCTCAGCAGGCGCGTTCTTCAAGTTTCTGGTGGAAGATCAGATTGTCGCCACCAATCCCACCGAACAATGGATCGTGCGGGGTCCGCTGCGTCCGCTCCCAGTCACCATCAGCGAGCGGCAGGTCGAAGATCTGCTCTCGGCTCCAGATGTACAGCGATCCATCGGTCGGCGCGATCAAGCAATGCTCGAGTTGATCTATGCGACAGGCCTGCGGGTGTCGGAGCTTGTGAATCTTCCGCGCCGTGCTTTGCACGACGGTTGGCTCGAAGTTCGCGGAAAAGGTGGAAAAGAGCGCATCGTACCCATTGGAGACACCGCAACCTCGGCACTGAAGCGATGGCTCGCAGATGTGGAGCCGCAGTGCCCATGGGTGTTTCCCACAAGTCGTGGCCGCCCGATGTCTCGCCAGAACATGTGGTTGCGCATCCGCCGATATGCCGACCTCGCAGGAATCCCGGGAAAGCTCTCGCCGCATGTGTTGCGGCATGCGTTCGCTACGCATCTCGTGACGCACGGCGCAGACCTGCGCGCAGTCCAGGCGATGCTGGGGCACGCGAGCATCTCCACGACCGAGATCTATACACATGTGGCAAGAGCACGCCTGCGCCACATTCATGCGGAGACCCATCCAAGAGGATGATACGGTCACGTGTGGAGATGCAGGAGGCATGAAACGTTTTGTGTATTTGGTGAACTGATGTGTAAATCTGGTGCAGCATTCTGGAACCCATGCGAATCCGACTGGTCAGTGCAGCAGCGGGATGGGTTGATCAAAACGGATACTCATTACTTGACATAATTATTCTTATCGGAACCCTGGGCTGGGTCCACCATCGACCTGCCTCGGATTGTGCCGGTTTCCCCCATTTTCAGCATGCCAGGATAGTCTGAGGCTCCTCTCGGTGCCTGGTGGTGCATGTCCCGGTGGTCGCCTTTCATTGTGGTCGCGTTTTCGTTCAGCTGTGCGGACTGGTCCGGCGTGGAGCGTGCCGCCATCCCACGCATTCAGGTGGACCCGCCCATCGCAAATGTGACCGGTGGGATTGATGTCACCTCGACCTTCTCGCTTGCGGTGTGGAATGACGGTGCTGTAGAGGCCGTTCTTTCGGTCGCGGAGCCGCAGCTGCTCGCCGCCGACGGCACCCTGGTGTCGGATTCGATCTCGGTGGTGCCCAATGGCTCCATACCAACACTGACCGCCAGACGGTCGGTGAGCCTGTCGCTCGATGTGACGCCCGATCAGGCCGTGAGCTCCGGTACGCTGGTGCTGGTGGCCACCACGGAGCCCGCTTCTTGGCCGGAAGTCGTTCAGATTGAGGTCCCCATCGACGTGGCTGCGGACTGGGACCGCGATGGGGCCGACCATCCCGCTGCCGGCGGGGATGACTGCGACGACCAGGACCCGTCGATTGGCCCTTCCGCTCGGGAAATCTGGTACGACGGCGTGGACCAGGACTGTGACGGAAACGACCTGGACGCCGACGAAGATGGCTTCGATGTGTCGGAAGACTGTGACGACCTGGACGAGACTGCCTTTCCAGGCGGGAACGAAGTCTGGTACGACGGGGTCGATCAGGACTGCGACGGCAACGATTCAGACCAAGATCTCGATGGCCACGATGCGACCGCGACTGGGGGTGCGGACTGTGATGACACCAACGCGGATGTGGGACCCATGGCTCCAGATGGCGGCTTGGT
>CAJWOS010000506.1 GCA_913044235.1 uncultured Pseudomonadota bacterium | reverse complement strand
CGGGTATCGAGCCCTTGCGGAACTGACGTGACTGCTGCCTGATTTTCAAAGACCGCGCGATGGGATGTTCTCAGTCTCGGGATGCCCCGTGCCTGATACTTATCGAGTCGCGAGTCACAACCTGCCTCGATCGGTAGATTGCTCGTTTCGCGCTTTCCGGGGAGCCGCGTTTCGGCCGCACCCTCAGCGCCCCAGCCATTTACTGGATGGCTTCCGACCGTGCAACCATAAATCTGTCGGAAAGTCTGTTTTCTCGGTGAAACGCGATCGGTAGCACTCATGTCGGCGGTTCTTCTCCGGGGGCAAGTCGGCCTCACCGACGCGAAAAGTGATCCAGTGTGACCGCATCGAGGTCAATGCGGGTCACGAGGCCGCCGACCGTGAGGAACGCAGCGAGGCAGTCGAGCGCACGAACCCAGTCCGGCGCGACCCTGGGGGGTTCGATGGTTCCGTCTTCAAAGGCTTCCTGTAAGTCGAGCACATCTCCTGTGGTGAGTCTTCCCGTGAAGAGCCGCAGTGGAAGATCTTTTCGCCCATCACGGATGGCTGCGAGGCAGAACCCCTGTACACGCATCAACCCGCCCACATAGACCGTGTCCTTTGCAAAAACGCCCCCACCGGGTGCTCCGTCCCCACCGCGGAAGACCCGGTGGGCACTGTGGAACGCCTCTTCTTCTGAGGCACCCGACTCCCGGAAATACTCCCAGCAGTCCATAAACGAAGCCCCTTCCAGAGCATCATGGATGGCGACCACTCGAAGCGCGATCCGTCGTAAACGGCCCAGGTCCATCGTGTCCGACACCAGCTCCGCCAGACTTGCAAGGCCTTCCTGGGTGGCCGTGGTTCTGGGCAGGGACAACCCCAGTGCGGTGAGGACCGGCTGCCCCTTTCCGTTCCGTCGGGTGGCAACATGCACCAGCGCTTCGTGATGCAGTAACTGTCGAAGCTGCACCACCGAAAAGTTCGCCCCCTGTCGCAGCCGAATTCGGGTGCTGCCAGCCGAGGCTCGACTGGCAAGGTTCGGCTCCAGCTCCACGCGTGGAGGATCGGAGGGAAAGTACCGCTCTACCTGTTCACGCATCCAAGCGGCCGCCTGCTCGTCGGTCAGATTGCTCGCGCCTGGTTCCACTTGCAGCCGTTGGGTCACGCGTAGAAAGTGACGTGCAGACGCAAGTGCAGACGGCGCGCCAGGATGTGCGATGTCTTCGGGCCGGCCGTACAGCTCCAGACTCCACTCTGTAAATGCCTTCGTGCCAATGCTCTGAAGCATCGCAATCGTTCTACGGATGTCGTCCAGCGTGGTTCCCAGCCATCGCTGGATCGGATCTGCGTCGTCGATCTGGCTCGCCAACGAGGCGAGGTCTTCCTCCTTCGGTAGACGATCCGGCGGACGGAGGACCACCCCTGGTGAGGCAGGTCGACCGGCACGCACCGACGCCAGGAATTGTCGCTCCGCTTCCTCGGGCCACTGCAGCGAGCGAAGGACCCGAACACGACGTGCTGCCTTCACCACCGCCGCATCCAGCGTGCGAATTCTCTCGATGCGGGCGAGCCTCATGCTCCATCTCCCGAACCAACGAACCTTCCCCACGGCGCGCACCAAGCCGATTCAGGTTCCGTACGAGGCACACGTCGTGAGGTCATGCCACCCATCATATCCGACACCGGATTCGAGACGGGATCGGGTACAAAGAGTGTTGTCACCACGGAAACACCGACATGCCAAGAATTCTGGACAGCATTGACGCTGCGGTTGGTCGCACACCTTCGTCTCTCCCAGAGACCAACGACTACATCACTATCCAGCCAAGTCCAGACACTCTGATCGGCGCCGATGGCCGCTACCGAGCAGGATGGTTCCACCGATTTGATGGCGACTTCAACTTCAGCGATTCGCAAGCCCTCAACCAGGCATTCCAGGCTTGGATGCACCTCAGCATCGACACTCCAAACCACTTCATCGTCCTGAATATCGCGGACATGGGCAAAGCGGGGCACACAGCCATCCTCGTGGCCGACAAACGCTCGGGCGCATTCCATCACGCCGCCGAGACTCGCTTGTTCACCCGCAACCGCGTGCAACTGCATCCGCCATTCCTGCGATTCCGCGACAAAGCAACGGGGTCGATGATTGCCACGGATCACGAACATGACCGCTGGACGTTTTCCCTGCACGCGGAGGCGCTTCACATCATCGGTACAGCCCGCCGTATTGGTGGTCCACCCTTCACACAAGTCACCCGCTTCCATCGAATGCGCGGCAGCCTCCAGCGGTACGGCAATCTCATCTTCGATGAAGCACTTCTTTCCGTCGGTACAAAGGTCTTTTCCATTCCCCCCGGTTCATTGGGTACCTTCGACCACACCGTCGGTCATCAAAGAGGCCTACAGAGCTGGAACTGGGTTGCAGCCGTGGGGCGAGCCACATGCCTGGAGAACGGTCAGACCTCGATTCTGGGCCTCCAGATCGCCAAAGACCGCGTCGATGCACGTCCGGTGGTGCACGCCTCGAAATACGTCGTCTGGGTGGAAGGCACCCTGTACAAGCTCCCGTCCGCTTGCTTCGAATACGAATACGTGGACGCCGGCGAAAAGCAGACTGGGCCCTGGCGCATCCAATCCGATGGGCGCGGAGACCGGTGGGTCGACCTTCACTTTGCACCTCGCTTTCACCGTCGCGAGCGCAAGAACGTGGTGCTGGTGGATGCAGACTTCAACCAGTTCTACGGCACCCTACATGGACAGGTGCACCTCCATGGCCGCACCTGGCTGCTCCAGGACTACTTTGCGGTCTGTGAGGAATCACTCCTCGAGCTGTAAGTCTCGTCCACAGACTCAACGAATTCGGATCTTCGCCGATCATCGTCCTCCAGGAACCCCTCGCCCGGTCCGTTGTCTGGAGAAACGAACCGGAGACCGTGTCATGCGTCCATTCCTCGCCTTGCTCCTGGTTGGTCTGCCAACCCTGAGCCCAGCGGCTTTCGCAGAGAGCGCTGTTCCGCCATCGAATGCGGATGCGGATGCGATGCACCCAGCAGCCTTGTCCACCTACGAAATCTCCGACATGGGTGAAACAACAGACCGACTCGTCTCCGCTGATGTGCACCTGGGCGCAATCCGCACCACATCCTCCGCGAGTGTGAGTGATCAGACGGGACGCCAAATCGAGCGCGACATCGGACGCACACTTCGGCAGCGCCATGCGCATGCGCAGTTCTGTGCCGACCAGGCCGGCCTTCAGGCAGCGTCGACTGAGGTGGTGGTGCAGCTCCGTGTGGATGGCGCTGGCCAGAGGACCGTGAGCAGCGACGAGCATCCCCACTTTGCACAGTGTCTCACGCATCTCGCAAAGCACTGGCCGCTTCCAAAGTTGGCGCAAGACTCCCGCACCCGAGTGGCCTATCGAGCGGTCCTGCCTACGACTGCCCCTTGATCTCCGCGTAAGCGGCTTCCACCTCCGCCAGCCGTCGCTCGGCATGGGCACGCAGGTCGGCGCTCAAGCCTTCGAGCTTTTCCGGGTCATTTTCGCTGCGGAGCCGCTCGATGTGCGCTTCCACATCGGCTGGACTGGCATCCCGATCGATGCCGAGCACCTGATACGGATCGCGTCGAAGCTCGATGACCTGCCCCCGCTTTTCGGGCGGCGCTGCACGGACGCTGCGAGCGGGCGGCCCGCCCCGGCGCGGCTTCGGAGCGCGCGGGCGCAGCCAGTCCTTCAGTTGCGGGTTTCGGCGAACAATGTCCCACAGCGCCAACGCCACGATGGTACCAACGAAGACGAGGACCAACACGCGATTCACGAAGACTCCAATCGCGCACGCCCAGCGTTCAACGCACGCGCCGCCCTCGTGTAACCCAAACCCGCAGGGGCAAACCCCCGATCCTCGAAGGATGGGTGGCAGGGAAACGCTTCCGTTCGTCGAGCTCCTCAGACCGCCGTGGATGGAGCCAAGCCGGACAGCAGCGATAGCAGCCGGCGCCGGTCGACCGGTCGAACATTCTGGAAGCGAACACCAATCGCCACGCACTCGACATCGTAGTCCAGCACATGCCGAACCTCGAATGACAGCGGCAAAGCCACGCCCGCTGGGAGACGCAGCCAGCCCCCTCCATGCTGACCCCTGCGTACAAAGCCCGCATCACGCCCTACAAATAGGCATGCCCCATCGCCGGAGAGGTCCCTCACCGCCGCTGCATACACACGCCCCCTCACCTCGAGCTCAAACGACGCTCCCAAAACACCCGAGACGGGAACCCTCGGTATGACGCGCCGCTCAATTCGGATGATGTGGCGCGGACGCAGGAGTCGGTACCGGTCGGACGCGGTTTGCCCCACGACCCGCGTCTCAAAGCGGAATCGCGCGCCGCCACCGGAAAAGTACTCGGCGCGCAACGCTCCCGAAAGCAAGCCTCGTTTCGTAGAGGTTGGGCTTTGGTCAATGAAGCCTATTTCGGCGAAGCCATCTGCAAGGTCGAATCGGCCAGATGCCTGTCCGCCAGTCGCCCTCATGACGACCGCAGGCCCCTCACACGCCGCAGACATGAGGTGCGCATCGATAATGCTCGGTCCCAGCAGCTCCGAGCTGCTCTCGCTGTGCCATTGCGTCATGCCAACCTCCGCACTCGACATCGGCCGACAACAGACTGCCTGAAGTCGACCGGCGACGAGATAGGCAGTCCGCAATCCTCGGAGCGCAGACATGGACCGCCCGCTCACTCGTGCCCACCCCCTACTCGCCGCCACGCTCGTGCTGACGGCTTGTCGTGCGAAGACTCCGGTGGACTGGCGCCCCTCCCACGACGCCCGGTCCAGACTGTCCTCGGAAAGTGCCGAGACCGGTCCTCTGTCTGACCGCCTCGCTCGCCCAGACCTGGCCGACCTGGTGGTGCTGTACGGGGCGGAGGCCGGTGGTGCGCTCGGCCCCTGTGGTTGTGATGCGTCTCCCCGAGGCGGTCTCGCACGCATCAAGATCTACGCCGATGCCACCCGCGAGCGAAGCCCACGAGCCTCGGTCTGGCTGGTCGATGCGGGCGGCTGGCTCGACGCGACCATCGGCGGCGATGGCCGTCCCCGAAAGGATGCGATGGCAGCCAACCACTGGATGGTCCGCGGCATGCACGTACTCGACCCGATCGCGCTCAACGTGAGCTGGTCCGACTTGCAGAGCCTCAGCGGATTTGAGACCGCTCCCGAGCTGCCCCTTGTCAGTGCACACATCAGAGGTCCTGGGATTCGGCCCTTTGTAGAGTCAACAGTAGGCGACCAGCGCGTAGTGCTCACAGGGATTGCGCATGAAGGTCCATCGCTCCTGGTCCCGGATCGCTACACGCTGGGAGACTCCGTCGAAGGCGTCCGGCAGGCCCTCAAAGATGCCGACGTGCATCCTGAAGACCTTGTGGTTTTGCTCTCGAGTCAGTCCAACACGGTGAGTGCGATGCTCGCCCGAGAAGGTCTGGTTGATCTGG
>CAJWOS010000505.1 GCA_913044235.1 uncultured Pseudomonadota bacterium | reverse complement strand
GCGAGAAGGCGGAGCGCAAGGCGGCGGCGCTCGAGCGCAGCCGCGCGCGCCAGGCCGACCGCGCGTACTTCGCGTCGTAGCGCCACGCCAGGATGACCTCGACGTCGCCGCGGTTGCCGTCGCCGACGAGGCCGTGGGGCCCGTCCAAGCGGCACCAGCGCGTGTAGCCCGGCTCGCCGTGGGCCGCGACCTCGACCATGGGCACGACGCAGCCGCCGATGAGGCGGTTCCCGCGTCGACCACAAGCACCTTGTGGTGAAGCTTGCCACCCGAGAATCCCGACGCGTTTTCATTGCCGTCGATCATCACCGGAACACCGGCCGCAGCAAGAGCCTCATCGACCGACCATGCACCATTTGCCTGGCTCTCGTCGAAGATTCCCAACACCTCTACACCACGCGCGCGGGCCCGCGTCAGGGCATCGACCACGTCTGCATGGGTGAACGAAAACACCATGAAGGCAACGGAGTGATCGGCCTGGTCGATCGCATCCACCACCACGTCGATGGGATCGTGGGTGGGTGCGAAGAACCACTTCAGCGAGCCATCCGCCAGCTCCAGGCTCCGGCTGGACTCAAGCGCTGTCTTGCCGCGCCCGAACTCCCCACCATACATCTGCTCAAATTCGTAGGTGTAGGCAGCGGCCATGTCGGCCGAGCGCACCACCACGGCATGATTGTTGTTCCGGTGAACGCCGTTGTGACTCACATTGGTCGAGCCTGTCCACACCGCTTGTCCGTCCACCACAGCGAACTTGTGGTGCATGATCCGGCTGCCGGCCGGCCGCAGCTCCATGGGCACACCCAAGCTGTCGAGCGCCACATACCCGGCGTCGTGGACTTCATCCCCATCGCCCACCATCCGTACGTCGACCCCACGGTCCCAAGCGGCTTCCACCGATGCGACGACCTCGGGCAGATCAAACTCGTACAGCGCCAGATCGAGCGTGGTGGTGGACGCGTCGATCAATGCAATCAGCGCATCATCCACTTCGGAGTCTTGTTCTTCCCCAGGCTCCGTGCCCGGATGGGTCCACCAGACCTCTGTGCCCCCTTCCGTTCGAAGGGCACCGTGCAACGCCAAGGGAGGCGCAGCCGGTGGTGGGGCACACGCTACAGACAGGACAATCAGGGACAGCAAGGCTCTCATGGACAAGTCTCCGCACATCGAAGGCCCGAGACGAAGTCGGGCATTGCATGCGAAAACGGAATCCGTAGCGCCATACATGAGGCCTACAGCCAGACAAATCCATTCGTTTGTGAACCCGGCACGAGCAGACCGCGCCAAGCTGCGTGCACCAAGTTCGAGCCATCCCTCAGGCACGCGCAAAGGCGCCCCCACCTGGGCTCGAACCAGGGACCGTCGGCTTAGAAGGCCGATGCTCTATCCAACTGAGCTACAGGGGCAGTCAGAGAAATGCCGGCCCGTTCATGGAGCCGGCGTTGCGCAGACCTGCGTTTTTAGGAAGCGTACTGCAAAAATGCAGCCTCAAGTACCCGAGTCGTGGGGGTGTACAGCTGAGCCACAGCAGCCGGACCACTTGAGAAGGAGTGCAGGAACTGTGCATCGCTTCGAAGCGTGCCCATGCCAGCCCCGGCCTGGACCGGATCGCGGTCTGATGCCATCGCCATCGTTGCGATGCCACCAGGGATGACCTCGGAGACGCCCTGACCACCAAGGCCGATGTCTGGTGTCGCCTTATCGAGCGCTTCTTGGTAGTCCACGTTGGCTGTGGGACCGTTGCTCAGGTCTACCGGTGCGGCTGCTTCTGCGGCTGCACCGGTCGCGATGCGCGCTTCCTGGGCCTGCTCACGAGCGAGCGCCTGACGAGCTTGCGCTTCCATCCGCGACGCACGCGAAGCCACGGCGCGGTCAGTGGAAGAGGGGTCGGCCGGCGCGAGGGCGGCGCTGCGAATGCGCTGGGCCTTCGAGATCGTCTCTTCTGGCGAGCCCTCTGCCGACGTGTCGATCGATACACTGCCGCCAATGGCGTACTGCCGGCCGTCTGGACCCGTCTGGTAGCTGTAGACCGGCGCACCGGCGAGTCCGCCCGCAGCGGCGACGTGTGCCATCTCGTGGGCACGGACCGACGCATCACGCTCTTTCAGCTTTTCCACCACTGCGCGCTCTTCGGCCGAGAGCTCTTCCACCGGAGACGAGTCCTCAGTGTTGTGCTTGAGAACGGGTCCGGAGTCGGCAATCTGCTCCGCCTTTTCAGCAGCTTCCTGCCCTGCATCTTTGTAGAGCTGAAAGACACCCGAGAGACCCTCTTCCGCCGCCGGGCCGAACAACTCCACTTCGGCCATCGTTTCCGTGAGCGCGACCGGAGCGAGTGGGTTGCCACCTTTGGCGGCGTCGGAGTCGGAGTCGTTGAGGATCGACTCCGCAGCCGGAGACAGCTCAACGACGACCCCAGCATCCGGAACTCGCTGCGTAGTCGCATTGAGCGTGCGGGTTTCGGTGCCCGGCGAACCACCAGTTGTGGTGGACGGTGCCGGTGCCGCGATCGGAGCGCCGTTGAGCGAGCTTGCAAGCTGCATTTTTGCACCTCCGTCCGGAACAGGGAACTCTCTTACCCTCTTTCGGCAGACCACCGGGAAAAGTGAAGCCCATCGAGCGGAGAGAGGCGGCGCAACCTACGCCTGCACCTTCCACCTTAGCCGGTCTGGGGGTCAGACGACAAGCAGTAGTCTCATCGACTCCAGGGCTTTCTTCGCAATTCCCACTTCAAGTTTTGCTCACGTCCGGTTCGTCGGGTTCCCCCCCTCACTCGGATCGCGCATAAAATTTACCGATAGCTTCCTCCCAATCGACTTTATCGTGAAAACCCCACCTCTTGTTGGAGTGGACAATTGTGAAATTGTAACCACCAAGCCCTGCGTAGAGGATTTCGTAGATGTTCTTGATGTGATCGTCATGAACATAGACGCCCCCCGGCATCGTTCGGCGGGCTTCCAGCGTAACGATCCCGCGCTCGAGCATCGCCTGATTGACCACCCAGTCACCATTCACGAGGCCTTTGGTGCCCACGTCGGGAAAGTCCTGCCACAAAAAGTCTGGCTGTTGTTCCGGATCGGACTCCGCTGCGGTTGGGCACCATTCGATGGGAATGCCCTCTTCATCGCGCCTCATCAAGTAGTCCAGATGTGCTGTGCCAAAGCGAGCCACGATCTTGACCCGCCAGTGCTCCACCCGGCGCAAACGGTCTTCAGAGAGTCGCTCCGACTCGATCCGGGTGACCACTCCGTTCCACACCTCCGATTTCATATCGGTGTCGGCACAAATGTTCTGACCACTGCGCAGTGCGGTCTCAAGGAGGGTCTGAAACATGCGAGGGTTGTCGCGCTTCATCTCGCGCGAGAGCGTGAGCTTCAGGGGCTGCTTCAGCATCAGCGTCAGGCCCTCGCCAGCGCGCTCTACCTCCTTCCACGCCCCCTCCGAGTCCCGCTGGACCTCCACCACCTTGGCTTCCACGCGGGCCTGCTTCACGTCGAGCCAGACCTTCCACAGCGTGCGTTGCGCCGCATCATGGAGCTGGGCACCAAGGTAGACCGGCTCGGCCCGCGCTTGCGCTTCGGGCGTGAGGTCGATCACGAGTTCCCGTGAGCCTCGAACCGGGTAGCCTTCCCCATCGAATCCATCCTCCAAGATATCGGCTACCACACGAGAACCGGAGATATCGAGCAGGCTATAGTCCCCTTCGATGGTCTTTTCGAACAGGGGATTCCGCACAAAATCGAGCCCCTCCTCCACCGGTATGAATCGGTGGAAGACCCGACCCAGATCGAGCGACTCCCCGCCGCGTTCGATCGCCCTCACCACAAGGGTGTCCTGCCGATGTGACAGCGGCCATCGCAGACCCTGTCCGGGTCCACGGTCGGCAAACTGCAGCCGGTCAGGGCGCTGGTCGTTCCGGGCCCCGCCAAAATGCGTGACGCCCCGACGCACCACGCCCGAACCATCGGTCCGGGCATACAAGCTGCCCAGCTCCATCACGCTGGCAATCATCTCCACCAGGAGGTCGCGGCTGTATTCCGTGGTTTCTCCGGTATCGGACCGGAACTCGGTCACCCGCATGTTCCGCTCGGAGCCCGTCAAGGTGATTCCCAGCTGCTCCATCACAGCCTTGACGTCGCAGTGTCCGGCCCAGTCCACCCAGCCGATGGCCTCGGGCGAGAGCCACCCATTCCCATCCCAGTCAAAGCGCACCCCCTCGCGTAGACGCGGGTCGTCTTTGGCGCGCAAAAACGTGAGAGCTTCGACTGACACAGGAATCCGCCGCAGCAACGGAGGCGCCACATCAACCGGCGTACCGTCTTCCCGCCGCAGTACCGCACCGCTTCGGTGCACCCAAGCGCCCGCATCAGGGTGGTCGGCCATCGGTTCGATCCGGAGGCATTCATACTGCGGACTGGGGCGCTCTCGCGACTCTGGTGTCTCGGACACAATGCAGCGGGTCTCCCTCTCGATGAGCAGGCCGCCGAGTCGTCGCTCGATGTCGGTCTCCCAGATCCCCTTCCGCGCATACTTGTGGCGCATCAAGTAGTCCAGATGGGCCGTCGCTTGTCGACGCTGGCGTCGCACCGCTTCCTGTTGGTGCGGCGGAAGCCGATACAACGCGTCGGATTCATCGGCCGGAAGACTGTCGAGCATCACCTGCAGATAGTGCACGAATGGCTCGTCCTTCCCGAAGCTGTGGTACGTGCCGGTGTCGGCATCGTCGAACTGCAACACACCTGAAAATGCACCGTCTTCGAGGCGCCGGACCGCAGCACGGGCTGCCGCCCGCCCGTGGGGGTCGACGTGAGCCTCCAGCAGCTGCCGAGCCTGCACAAAGAACCGTGCAGTGCGCTGCGTACGGATGCTGTTGCGGTAGTATTGGCGACTCTCGACCGGCGCGAGGTCCATGTCGATGTCGTTCACCGGACCAGCCACCGCGGTTTGCCAGGCCGCTTCCAGCCACTCCTCGAAGGCTTCTGCCGTTCGAGGCACGCCGACGGGATCGATGGAACGCATCCCCCCAACGGGATCTCCGATGGGCGGCAGGGAGGTCTGCATTCGAGGGTGGGGCCGCCCGCCCTCACGGGCCAGCTCGAACAAGGTGAGCCGCACCCTACCGCCCGGATGCAACGGCCGATCGCGCACGGACTTGATGCGCGTCCCGGTCCATCCTTCCAAAGCGGTCGGATCCCACCGGGTCGGACCCAGGCTGGTCGGGTCTTCGGACGGCTCGGGTGCCGTGCGGTCGATGGTCGACATCTGCGCCTCACATAAGGTACGCGAAATGCTCCGCCGGCCGCACCGGCTGGGCCATGGCGGGGACATCGGAACGTGAGCGATCTGAACTCTCCCGCGAAGGCTACCACGCAATCTGCGCCGAACGACGCGAGCGCGGCCTCACCGATGATTCCCACCGACTGGCCGACGATCGCCATGGTTGCAGGCCTCAGCCTTGCCACCGCCGCA
>CAJWOS010000504.1 GCA_913044235.1 uncultured Pseudomonadota bacterium | reverse complement strand
AGCTCCAGCCGGCTCAGCTCCAAGGCCGTCGTTCCATCGCTCCAAGCCCGCTTCAGCGCAATCCGCACCCGACCACCCGGCAGGTCCGCCACCGCTGCAGCGGCACGCGCCGGCTCCCGCGCAGCCAGGCTCTCGAGCAGGACCCGGTAGCGTTCGTGGAGCGACAGGGCGAATCCCGTGGCCAGGGTCTCGGAGAGATCAGGGAGGGAATCGGTCATGGTGGGCTCCAGGCAAGGGGCTGCCTGAAGGAGGGACACCAACCCGGGGCGGACCGGACAGGTGGGCGGACATCCGCACTCACCACACATCGCGTTCGTGCTGCCCTGCATCGCGCCAGGAGTGCCCCCGTGGGTACCCTACACTCGCCATCTTCTTCCAGAACTGCCGCCCGTGGCCCGTCTCCCCGTGTGTCTGGTAGGCCCAAGCGTGCACCATCTCATGCACCAGCACCTTGCGGAGGAAGCGTTCGGTCCAGGGGTTCTCCTGCTTCAGGCTGATGCGGGTCGGACGCAGGCGCCCGCTGCGCTCGATCACATAGTAGGCCTTGCCCAGACAGGATCCGAGACCCGCCTCCAGCCGCACCGGCAGCGCAGGCAGTCGGCCCTCGAAGAGCTCGCGGTTGAGCTGGCGGAAGCGGGCCTGGAGACTGCGGTCTGTCGGTCGCTGGGTGCGGGCACGGCGACGGTGCACAGGCGCAGCGCGCGCCGGGGTTGGGGTGGTCACGAACAGCGACAGCACCCGGCGGCCGAGCCCGGCGCTCAGCATGTCTGCACGTAGGCGGGATGCCACCTGAGGCCGAAGCGGGCCTCCAAGAGGCCGATCAGAGCCCCTTCACGCGGCATGGTGTGCATCAACAAGCTCTGCGGTCCAGAAAAAGGCGGCGACAGGCATGGGTTCTCCAGAGGGTGGTACCTGAAGAAGGACAGCCCGAGCCGCCAATCCGGACAGTGACACGGCGAATTCTTCTGGCGCACCGCCGGTCACCTGCCGGGTGAGTCCTCGTTCCACTCGAGACCGGGTACGCGTTGCGATGGGTCACGCCGTCGACAGGACGGGAACCCGAGCGGATGCCGTCCACACCGCGTCAGGCGCCCCCAAGCTCATTGTATGGTGCGCACGATCCGGAACCCGATGATGTCTTCTGGTGCTTCCGGACCGACACTCTGACGAGCACAGACTCGAGCATGGCTCTCGCGCTGGTCCCAGCAACCCCCCCGCACCACTCGCGTGTCACCGGATTCCGGTCCGGTCGGATCCACCATGAATTCCTCGTAGGCGTCTTCGGCATAGCGGTCGAAACACCACTCCGCGACATTACCGCTCATGTCGAACAGACCCCAACCATTGGAGAGCTTCAGCCCGACTGCATGAGACTGTTTTGTGTCGCGAGAGCGTCGAGCCAAAACCCATCCCACCTGATCGATGTTGTCTCCACCCGCGTACCTGAACCCGTCATCCGCCCGTGCTGCAAGCTCCCACTCGTGTTCGGTTGGAAGCCGAAAGCCACTCGCCGAAAAGTCGCACTGCACATCGCTGTCGTCAATCTGGTAGGCCGGTTCGAGTCCAAGTCGGCCGCTGAGCGCGTTGCAGAAGGCGACAGCATCGAACCACGACACCTTTTCGACAGGCCGCCGGTCGGCGTCGGTCGCATCGCTGAACCGTGATGGATTCGTTCCAGTGATGGAGCGATACAGTTGCTGCGTCACCGGAAACTCTGCCATCGCAAAGTTGTGACTCAAGACCACGGGATGACATGGAAACTCGTTTTCACGGCCCCGGCCCGTCTGGTTGCCAACCATGGCACCCTCGGACGTGTCGATACAACGCATCCGAACGCTGGTGTCGTCGTCGACGGAAAAGGTCAGCCACTCGCCCGTGGAGCGACGTGGCTGGTCCAGCTGGTCCTGGCTCAGGATTCCCCGATATGACGGGGAATTACGACCATGCACTTGAGCCCTCAGCACTTCCACAAACAGGCGAGACCACGCCTCCGCATCGTCGGCATTGCCCGGTGAGAAGGTATGGCGATGGAAGTCGGCTGCTCGGTAATCGGATTGGACGCTTGCCACCTCGCAACCAAAGGGAAGCGCAGCAGGTTCAGCGCTCGGCTCGAGGTTGAGTCCAATGGTGCCGTCGTAGCGAAGCATGAGGCGGTTTGCCCCTTGCTCGCCCGTGCGCTTCACAGCCGTCCACTGGCCCTTGTGATGGAGGGTGAGGTTCTGGTCGAGCCTCTGCAGTGCGACCTCGAGCGTCGCCAGGTTCTGTTCATAAAGGGGGCTTCCACCCGGCTCGGCTGCGGGTTGTTGGCGCGCTTCGTTCGGGGCAGCTTGCCGGTCGGCACGGACCGAAACCCAGCCGTTGGCCGCCGACCAGCGGTGGAGCTCCTTGCGAAGTTGGTTGCGGAAGGTCGCGGCTGCTGCCTTGCGCTTGCCGACCAGCTTCTGCAGCGCGGCGACTGGATAGCCGCTCCGGGCGGAGGGGTGCGGCAGGCCAAAGATCAGTGCCGTCTCGCGAACCTGCTCAGGGAGGAGTCGCTCCCAGTGCCGGGCTACGATCTGTTGCACGTGCCGTCCTTGCAGGACCACCACATCGGGAACCGGGTCGAACAGAGCATGCACCGCATCCAGGTGGTCCAGCGCCCACTGCTCCACCTTGGCCATATCGGCTGCGTGGCCACCAGCCTCGGCCTTGAGGTCGGCGACCCGGACCCGTGCCATCAGCTCCCGCGCGCGATGTTCCAAGCCGTCGGTCCCCGCGGTGTACCAGTCGCGATTCTCGACGTCTTCTCCCAGTGCTGCGAGTGCGATTGAGGCGTGCAGGAGCTGGGCCCGAAAGAACTTTCTCCCCCCGGGGTTCCAAAACTGGTGGTCGTGGGCGTCGCGCATCCATGTGCCCATGTCACGGTCTTCCGGGCCGTTCACAGTGCCATTGGGCTCGGTTCCAAGCAGGAGCACACGGGGTGCCGACCCTTCCAGCAAGTCACAGTAGTAGTCCTCATCGAGGTAGTCGTAGGGGTACGGGGGGTTGAATGTCCAGTCAGGCATGGTTCTTTCCTCGGCTGACATGAAACGAGTCGCCCTGCCCCATCAAGCACCACCGCTTGTTGGAGAGGGGCGGTCCGTCGTACCGAATGTTCACTTGCTTTTAGATCGGCGGCAAAGTCTACCATCGAAAATTGGTCGATGGGTCTGAGACCACGAGCAAGCCCTCATGGATTGCCCCAGCGCAAGTACAGTCCAGGGATGTGGACTGCGGTGTCACCGAGTGTGACGTGACTCCGCGACTCCGCCGCCCGGGTTCCCCAGCGCATCCGCACACGGTTCGCGCCGGCATCCCAGAGGCCAATGAACTCCCGCACACGGTGCTTCTTCGCTTGCCGGCCGATGTGGGCCGGTGCTCCATTCGGCGCCCAGCACTTCACAGCCCGCCGCAAGCCGCGCTGGTTCCAGGCGGCCGGTTTGTGCAGCGTTGTGCGCAGGTATTCCACAAGTGCTTCCGGCGAGTGTCGCTGGTCTCGCGCTGCGCCGAGCTCCTCATTCCGGGTTCGTGGCCCTGCAAAGGGAAGCGCTAGCGCGACCCACCCTGCGGACGCTTCGACAGTCTCCGCCCCACACTCGCCGGACGCGCCCGCGCCTTCGGAGCCTTCGGCCGAACCCGAGCCCGAAGCCACGACCGAGACGGATAGTTGAATGAACATCGGTTATACCGGACTTGTATTCTGTTGTGGTGGACTCGGACCCTCTTTGAGGTGGAGTGAATATGCACGTATTTGTTCGGTTGTTGATGTTGGGTGCTGTCACTTCATCGCTTTCCGCTTGCTACTTAAAAGGAAGCGGTGACGAGAACGACGAGACTTCTGGAAACGGCGGAACTTCTGGGAACGACGAGGCGAGCTCGGATGACGATGGGGACGGATTCACCGCCGACCTCGACTGCGACGACACCGACCCCGCGGTAAACCCGGATGCCACCGAAGTCTGTGATGGCGCCGACAACAACTGCGACGGCCTCGTGGATGACGACGACCCTGCGCTGGACTCCACGAGCGGTTCTGTATGGTACGCCGATAGTGACGGCGATGGTTACGGCGTGGTCGAAAGCACGATGGAAGCTTGTGTTGAACCCGATGGCTACGCGGATGCTGGGGGAGACTGTGACGACGGGGAGGCCACGGTGAACCCAGGCGCGATCGAGGTCTGCGACGAGCTCGACGTGGATGAGGACTGCTCGGGCACGGCGGATGATGAGGACCCGGGGGTCGATCCGACAACGGCCACCGCCTACTTCCCCGATGCAGACGGCGATGGCTTTGGCGACAGTGCCGCCGCCGGCAGAGAACTGTGCGAAGACCCTTCCACCGCCGAGACCGCCTGGCTGCCCGACAACAGCGACTGTGACGATGGAGACTCGGCAGTGAATCCGGATGCGACCGAGGTATGCGACGAGCTCGACGTGGACGAGGACTGCTCGGGCGCCGCAGACAACGCAGACCCCGGTGCAGATGTGGCGTCCCAGTCGCTGTTCTACACCGATGCAGATGGCGACGGATACGGCGACTTGGACGATACCGGCTCTCTGTACTGTGATGCCGAGGCCGGGATCTCGGCCGACAACACCGACTGCGATGATTCCTCAGCGGACGTGAATCCTGGCGCCACCGAGGTGTGCGATGAGCTTGACGTGGACGAGGACTGCTCCGGCAGTGCCGACGATGCCGACGCGGGTGTCGACTCCTCCACCTTCGTCACCTACTACGTCGATGACGACAGCGATGGTTATGGAGATACCACCAGCGCTGGGAGCTCCAGCTGCGACGCGCCCTTGGGCTGGGTGGCGGACAACACCGACTGTGATGACCTCGACGACGCAATCAATCCTGGGGCCACGGAGGTGTGCGACGGTGTGGACAATGACTGCAACAGCTCCACGAGCGAAGACGGTCTGGCAACCTTTGTTGACAGCATTGCAGTCGTCACAGACTACACGAGCACACTCTCTGGCTCGTCTGCGAGCCCGGCCACAGCCACCCTTTCCACCGATGGCGAGCTAGCGCTGTGTTCGGGCATCTGGTACGTCAACCTGTCCCTGGCCGCGGATGTCGATCTCTACAACCCGAGCGGGGTCCCAAGTGACGTAATGCTCGACGGTGCAGCGGCCGGCTCCGTGATCACTGTCACCACGGATGGAATCGACGTCTATTTGGAGGGGCTCACCATCCAGAATGGAGATGGAACCGGAGCCTCAGACGCCGGTTTGGGTGCTGTCAATGGCGGAGGTATTGATTGCTTCGCCACGGGTACCTCGATCAGCGCCACCACGGTGAACATCGAAGCGAACACGGCGGGTGGCTCGGGTGGCGGCATCGGTGTCAATGGCTGTGACCTCACGCTCGATGACATGGTCATCGCCGACAACACTGCCTTCTATGGGGGCGGCATCGTATTGAATAATGGCAACCTCGTCTTCAGCAACAGCGTTGTCAG
>CAJWOS010000503.1 GCA_913044235.1 uncultured Pseudomonadota bacterium | reverse complement strand
ATCCCCTTGACGCCGACACCGACGACGATGGCCTGAGCGATGGCGACGAGGTGGCCCATGGCACTGACTGCAGCAGCGAGGACTCAGATGGTGGTGGGATGCCCGATGGCATCGAGGTTTCTGCGGGCAAGGACCCGACCGCCAGCGCCGACGATGTGGCCTACGTGGGTGTGAATGAGGTGTGGCAGTGCACCGCGATGGTGGCGGAGTCGGTGACCTTCGACGCGACCGCGGGGATTGATGATTTCGCCTTCGACAACGACGAGTTCTACTACTCGACGGCGCTGGCACGAGACCTCAACGAATACTCGGGAACAGAGTGCGTCTGCGCTGACGTGTTCGTGGGCGCGCTGGATCCTGTCGCCATCGCTGGCGTCACGGTCTGGACCGAGCAGGCAGTCCACATCACCGACATCGGGCATGCCAGCCGGGCATGGGGCGGAGGCTGGGCGCCGGGCTTTGGCGAAGACGGGGCCGAGACTGCGATTGCATCGGCGGTGGCGGTCACCCCTGGCTGGGCGGGCCAGACCTTCTCCGAGTACGACAGCACCGGGGTGGTGGCCGGTGGCCTCGAAGTCGGGAACGACAGCGATGGTGACGCGGCGTGGATGGCCTTTGATGCCTCGCCGGTGGTGGCGGATGGGCTCGACTCAAGCACGGCCATCGACGTGAACGGATCGGTCGACCTGCGCGTGTCGTTTGGGAGCCCGTCGAAAGACCCCATCGAAGAGTGCGGAGAGTTTACCTACGTGGACAGCACCATCGGAGGCGACGATCACGGGCTGCAGTTTCGGGTGGATGCTCTGAGCGCCGCAGCCATGCAGCCCCCCTCGTTCCTGTCCGAGAGCGATGCCCAGCGCTGCGCGGTGGGGCGGAAGGCGCGATCGGTGTTCGGGTTTGTTCCCGCGCTCCGCGGTGGGCATGCCCCGGTGTTTGTCAGAGGCGCGCCGGCCTATGGGTATGCGGCCATCGAACGTGTGACTGTGCAGGATTGGCGAGGTGCCGAGTGGATTGCGCTCACGCACCGCGACGGCCGGGTGGTGACGATGCAGGCCAGCCAGCCGGCGCTCGTGCTGCCGCCGGGCGCACCGTGGAACCTCTCCGACGTGACCTGGACCATCGGCCGGGAGAGCGAAGGGGGCTTCTCGGAGCCCGTGGTGGGGATCGAGCACGCCTGTGGCGGCATGCATGGTGCCGCGCCGGGCCCGGTGCCCGTCGACGGCTACGCGGTCTCCTACGCAGTGGTCGACCGAGTGCTGGCGGCCCTGGGCCTGTCGGGTGGCCTCCAGGCGCGTTGGCCCCAGCTGGATGACCTGTCGCACACCGGCCTGCGGGCCCGGATCATCGTGCCCGACCTGTGGGTGGATGGCCCCACCCAGGCGGCGCTGCGTATCGACGTGGCCGGTGGGGCGTCGGTGCTCTCCCTGCCCCTCGACCCGATGCTCGCCCCGGCTCTGCGTGGCGTCACACCGCCGCGCGAGGTGCGCAGCTGGACCATTCAGCGGTCGGGCCCCCAGCGCACGGTGCATGCGCGGCTCACGCAGGATGCGTCGGGCCTCACGGTGCACCTCGAGCGATTGACCATCGGCGGAGGGTCGCTTATCTCGCTGGAGACCCCGCTCTCGTTCACGCTCCCTGCCGAATAGCCATGCTCTGCTCGCGCACCATCTGCCCCGTCCTGCTTGCGGTCTTGCCAGGGCTGAGCGGCTGCCTGCTCAGCCCCGACGACTTCGAGGATGCGCGGGCGCGCTTTCTGGACGCGGATGGCGACGGGATCTCCGAGCATGACGGCGACTGCAGTCCCGACGACCCGGCCACCTATCCGGGGGCGGTCGAGGTCTGTGATGGCAAAGACAATGACTGTGACGGAGACACCGACGAAGCGCCGGATGGGCCGGACTGGTTCTTCGACGGCGACGGAGATGGGCATGGCGTCGACGCAGATCGGCTCGCCGCGTGTACCCAGCCAGAGGGCTTTGTGGCCGACAGCGGCGACTGCGACGACACCGACCCGGCCATCCACCCCGCCGCGGCCGAAGCCTGCAATGACATCGACGACGACTGCGATGGCACCATCGACGAAGACGCCCCGGCCGACCGCAGCTGGTTTCCCGACGGCGACGGCGACGGTCACGGCAACCCGGCCACCCCGCTCACCATCTGCCAGGACCCCGGCGGCTCCTATGTGCTGCTGGGCGATGACTGCGATGATGGGGATGCCCTGGTCTCTCCCTCGGCGAGTGAGCGATGCAACGGCATCGACGACGACTGCGACGGCGAAGCCGACGAAGAGCCCACGGTCGATCCACTCACCTGGCTGCTCGACGGCGACGGCGATGGGTACGGCCGCGACGACACCGCTGTGGAGCGATGCCTGCCGCCGGGTGACGGCTACGTGGTGGACGGGGGAGACTGCGACGACACGAACGCCGACATTCACCCCGACGCGCAGGAGCGATGCAACGGCATCGACGATGACTGTGACGGTACACCCGACGATCCGCCCACCACAGGCGAGGGCTCGTGGTACGTCGACCTCGACGGTGATGGCTATGGCGACAGTGCCAGTGCCGAGACGTCGTGCGAGCCGGCACCCGGCATGGTTGACCAGGCGGGCGACTGCGACGACACCAACGCCGATGTGAACCCCGGCGAAGTCGAGGTCTGCAACGACGGGACCGACAACGACTGCGATGGCACCCCCAACGCCTGCGTGTGGCCGTCTGCACTCGACATGCCCAACTACGACGTGCTGGCCGGCGGGTTTCAATACTCGGTGATCGGATGGTCGGGCGGCACCGGCGACCTGAACGGGGATGGATCGCCCGAAGTGCTCGTGGGAACCCCTGGCGGCTACGACCCGGCGGAAGCGCTGTACATGGGCTGTGTGTACGGCTGGGAGGCCGGTACCGCTGCCCCAGAGCTCTCCACGGCGTCCATCACCATCCGCAACTACGTGCACGGCTTGGGCTCCGACCTTGATGCGGGAGACCTCAACGGCGACGGATACGACGACCTGGTGATTGGGGCCTATGGGATCGACCTTGATGACGGCACCCGGAATGTGGGTGGCGGCTGGGTCCTCACCGGTCCGATGTCGTCCGTTATCGTCGATGCCACAAACACCTGGAAGCTGGTGGGCGACACCGAGCTCAGCTGGGTCGGGGAGTCTGTTCGGGTGTTAGACGACCTCGACGGAGACGGCTTCGCCGACTTTGCCCTGACCAGTCAGCAAGACTCCACCATCGCCAGCAGCCAGGGCGCCGTCTACCTCTTCACCACCCTCGACACCTCGGGTGAGGTCGCCCTGGAAGACGAGGCCTACGCCATCCTCAAGGGCGAAACCGGCTACGACTACTTTGGCGAAGAGGTCACCGCGACCGACCTCGACGGCGACGGCGTTCAGGACGTGGTGGCTGCGGTGGGGGCCGGCGAGCACGGGCAGGGCGGGGCCAGTGTGTTTCTCGGACCGGTGCGGGGCACGTACGGCGCCTCAGACGCCGACGTCACGGTGTATGGCGACGGTGATGGTGAGTCCATCGACACCATGGGCGACACGAACGGTGACGGCTACGGCGATGTGGTGCTCGGCTCGGCCTACTCTACGTCGTCGCGCGGCCGGGGCAACGTCTATGTGCTGTGGGGTGGGCCGAGCTTCAGCACCTCGTCGGTGGCCGACGCCGACATCACCATCCGCGGCGACCGCACCGACGACTGGTTCGGGTTTGTGGTGCAGAACCTGGGTGACGTGAACCAGGACGGCGCAGATGACCTTGGGGTCACGAGCGCGAGTGCGGGGAGCGATCTTTCGTCTAGCTACTTGTTCTGGGGCCCTCTGACCGCTGCGGCCACACTGGGCTCTACCGCGGACGCCGACGTGGTGATGAACGGTGATGGAAGAACGGATGCGGTCTTTCGCTTCATCACCAGCACTGACTACGACGACGACACCGTGCCGGACATCATCGTGGGCTCCCCTTCGGGCGGCACCGACGACGAGGGCATGGTGTACTTCGTGAGCGGTGTGGGCTTCTGAGCTCAACGCGACCCCACACCACCCGACCCCCCACCCCCCCAATCCGGGTCAAACCCGCCCCAACCCATTACACGCACGGCTCCGAGCTGTCCGCACGCTGCTGACGGCCATTCCCCGCACCACGCCAATGTCGAAGCACTGCTGAGAACATCGCGTGCTCGAACATTTTGCGTAGAAACGGACCGCCCGCGCCCCCGATGACGCCCGTGCCGTTGCACGCGGTACCCGACGGCCCACGGCCCGGTCCGACCCCAGGATTTTCATGACGACCTTTGATGCACTCCCACTGATTCCGCCCCTGAAGCAGGCCATTCGCGATGTGGGCTACACCGAGCCCACCCCCATCCAGGCCCAGGCCATTGGGCCCCTCCTTGATGGCCACGACATGCTCGGCTGCGCCCAGACCGGCAGTGGGAAGACGGCTGCGTTCTGTCTGCCAGTGCTGCAGCACATCGCCCGGGCATCGGAATCACAGGCGGCGGGCCGGCGACCGATTCGGGCACTGGTGCTCACGCCCACGCGGGAGCTCGCGGCCCAGGTGGCGGAGAGCTTCGCCACGTATGGCAAGCACCTGCCTCTGCGGGTGCTCTCAATCTTTGGCGGCGTGAGCCAGCGGCCGCAGGTGGAAAAGCTTCGGCGTGGCATCGACGTGCTGGTGGCCACACCCGGTCGGCTGCTCGACCTCCACGAGCAGGGTCACATCGACCTCGACCACGTGGACTTCTTTGTTCTCGACGAAGCAGACAGAATGCTCGATATGGGATTCATTCACAGCATTCGCAAGCTGCTGGCCATCCTGCCCGAGCGGCGCCAGAGCCTGCTGTTCAGCGCCACGATGCCGCCGGCAATCGTGAAGCTCGCGAGTGGTTTCCTGCTCGACCCGGTGCGGGTGGAAGTGCAGCCGGAGTCGTCGACGGTCGACCGCATCGACCAGTTCGTGATGTATGTGAAGAAAGCCGACAAGCGCAAGCTGCTCGCGGCGCTGCTCGACGATCCAGAGCGCGGCATCGAGCAGGTCATCGTGTTCACGCGCACCAAGCATGGCGCCAATCGTGTGGTGAAGCACCTGCAACGCGACGGCGAAGAGGCTGCCGCGATCCATGGCAACAAGTCTCAGGGTGC
Organism: uncultured Pseudomonadota bacterium; assembly: GCA_913044235.1. Lineage (GTDB taxonomy): Bacteria > Myxococcota_A > UBA796 > UBA796 > UBA2385 > CAJWOS01. Next base: position 352 of record CAJWOS010000503.1, on the reverse strand, counting down.
GCGTGAGCGGGCGCTCAAGGCCTTCCACGCCGGCGATCTTCGGGTGCTGGTGGCCACCGACGTGGCCTCGCGTGGCATCGACGTGGAAGGCGTCACCCACGTGATCAACTTCGACCTGCCCAACGAGCCCGAGAGCTATGTGCACCGAATCGGCCGCACAGGCCGGGCCGGACGGCGCGGTACGGCCATCGCCTTCTGCCAGGAAGATGATGGCACGTACCTGCACGACATCGAGCGCCTCATCGGTCAGCCGGTGGTGCCTCTGCTCGACCAGCCCTTCCACGATGCCCACTGCATCCCGGGCCCCGACACGCGCGGCGGTTCGTCCCGTCGGGTGTCGTCGGGCCAGGGC
>CAJWOS010000502.1 GCA_913044235.1 uncultured Pseudomonadota bacterium | reverse complement strand
CAAGCGGAGAACGCTGTTCCGCATGGGTCGCGAGTGCTCTGTACGAGCCCGAGCCCTCCACCTGCTCGGGGGACATCCGCCGCGCACTCGACCAGATTGGTTTCGATGCACCCGGCAGTCTGGATCTGTCATCGGGCCGCCGGGCCCTGGTCTGGTTTCCGGATGACTGGGCAGACCGCACGCAGCGCACTGTGCTCACACTGCTCCATGGTTCCGCAGGGTGCCCAGAAGCCATGTTTGCCGATGCGCGCTGGGCCTTCGGTGATGCGCATGCCCTGGTGAGCCTCGGGCACAAGCTTCCGTCGGGGGGATTCCTCGACGAATTGTCGATACACGCCGATCTCAACGAGACGCTCACAGCGTTATCTGCGCCCTGCCCGACTGCGGATGCCACCCACCTGCTCTACGGGCTGTCTCGTGGTGGCTATCGGGCCATCCAGCTCGGAGGGCTCGACCAGGAGGGGGACGCCCGATTTGCCGCTGTGGTCTCCGACTCCGGATCGGTTCCCACCTCGGTCCTCAGCGGTCCATCCTATCGGGGAGCACGAGTGCTGCTCTGGTGCGGTGAGTACGACCCGGATCCGGTCCAAGACGGACGCACCACCTGTGATGTGATGGGATCCGACATGGTGCCCTACCTTGAACGCGGCGGGGCATCGGCCGAGCTTATCGTTGGAGAACGCGCGTGCCACGGCATGTACGGCTGGGACTGCGCGGCAGACTGCAGCCAATGCGCCGGCCGTACGGGCCATCGAGAGGTGGGGCCACACGCGTCCGCGGTCGCCGCCTGGCTCCAAGACCAGGCGCAATAGTCCGGTGGCATCGTCGCTCAACATCGCCCTTGCGCTTGGAGATCGGCCCCCGCGGTCCTGGAACGCCGCGGAACCAGTCCGGCCCCCAGATCCTTCCAAGAAGTCTACTTTCTGGCGGCCTCATCGTCAGCCGCCAGCGCAGGTGCTTGCGACGCAAACCAGTCCGGCCAAGTCCCCTCCAAGGCTGAAAACACATGGTCTGCCAACACCCGTGAACCACTCCAGGTGAAGTGCACACCATCCCCGGCTCGCGCAGTGAATCGCTGCCCGTCAGCACGCTCCAAGTGCACGGAAAACCGACGTTCTCGGTAGGTGAAGCGCGCCTCGAGCGGGATGAACACCACCGACTCCCGAGGCGTGGCTTCCTCCGCGAGCAGGGTGTTCAGCAGATCGGCCGTGCGCTGGTGGGTGCGGCGTCGCATACCGGGCAGACCGAGCCAGGCCACGCGCGCTCCCGACTGCGTCAACAGGTCCATCACATGCCCCACACGACGAGCATATTCGACACGCCAGGGCTCAGACCACCGCTCGGTTCGGGCACCGTCCACGCGCATGTTCTGTCCGTCGTTGGCCCCCATCAACACAACCACCACGTGGGGAGGCATCTCCGTCGCCAGTCGCGCGGTGAGGGCTGCGGGCCAGTCATAGTAGTCAGGGCGCACCAGCCCGGTGTTTGGTCGACTGTCTACCCACACCTTTGCTTGAAGTCGTTCTTCGAGCAGCGTCGCCAGCCGCGGCCCTCCCATGTTGATCAAGGAGTCGCCGATGACCCAGACCTCCATTGGCGAGGGTGGCGAAGGGTCCGGGTCGGGCTCCGACTGTGCCCAAGACCGCAGCTCAGCCGAGGTCGTCGGTGCGTCTCCCGTGTCGGCCACGTCAGCGTGCGGTGCCGGAGCACGGTGCTCCAGGCCGGCCACATCGAGGAGGGGCTCCCGCCCGATGACCGCTCGAAGCCACTGTCGGGGACGGGTCAGTCCGCAGTCCCGGGCCTTCGACTCGACGGGCTGCAGCACCTGCAGTGCGGCTTGCTGCATGGGCGAATCGGGCTGTAGTGCCACATGGGCCGTTAAAGCCTCCACGTTCAGCACAGCTGCCAAAAAGAGGCTGCTGAGCGTTGCGGCAGTGGCGGTGCGAGGGGAGGTCATCGGCATCCGGTGGGCTCGGACTCGACTGCCGCGGGTCGAGTGACGCGCCGCCGCAGCGGTCGTATCGCGGAGGCATCCGGTCGTCTCTGGATGGTAGCGAACAGCGAGTGGAGGACTCGACAGACTTTCGCTTAAAACTGGTAGTACAGAAACGCCGCCACGCCCTCAGGCCCAAGTGTATCGATCACCACCAAGGCCAGCGCTGCCATTCCCGCCAGCACCCACGGCGACCGACAACCGAGCCATGCATCCACCCGCTTGGGTGACGCCGCCGGTGCCAGCTGGCTCACGATGGGAATCAGCATCGCAAGAGCGAGAGCCGGCCCCACTGGAATCACTGTGCCTTCTGCCGTTCCAAGTCTCCCGAGCAACGTGCCCGCATGTGCCAGTGACGGTGATCGGAAGGGCACCCAGGCGAAGGCCACCACCTGAAACGTGATCAAGGAACGCACGACGCGTGCCAGTGATGACCGCGGCGCTCGATGGAGCCCGAGGAACCGCTCCGCCACCAGAAGCACGCCGTGAATGCCACCCCAAGCCACGTAGCGCCAGGCAGCCCCATGCCAGAGACCACCCAGCAGCATGGTGATCAGCAACGCCATGGTGGTCTGCAGAGACCCATACCGGGATCCGCCGAGAGGGATGTACAAGTAGTCGCGCAGCCATCGAGACAAGGTGATGTGCCAGCGCCGCCAGAAATCGCGAAGGGACCACGCCCGATAGGGCTGCCGAAAGTTGTCTGGCAGACGAATCCCCAAGAGCAGGCTGGTGCCCTGTGCCATGTCGGTGTAGGCAGAGAAATCGCACAAGATCTGGGCTGCATACCCATAGATGGCAAACAGCACAGTCGTGGCACTGTACAGATCCGGACGCTCGAAGACGGGGTCGACAAGCCGAGAGGCAAGCGTGTCTGCCACAAGCACCTTGAGCACCAGTCCACCCAAAATGAGTCGCATGGCCTCTGCAAGCTGCACGACTTCCGGACGCGACCGATGTAGCTGCGGCACCAGCTCGCGCACCCGCACCAGAGGGCCTGCAACAAGGTGGGGGAACCACGACAAGTAGAGGCCAAAGTCCACCATCGGGACTGGACGGCTCACCCCACGATACACGTCCACCGCGTAGGAGATGGCCTCAAAGGTGAAGAACGAGACTCCCACCGGGAGGGGAAGCTCGAGGAGGGGGAGCTGCACCGGGAGACCCACGCCCTGTGCGAGGCGCTCCATCGTGCGCAACGCGAGGTCGGCATACTTGAACGTGGCCAGCAACGACAGGTTGAGTGCGACCGTTGCAGCCAGGAGTACGGCGCGGGCGCTTGAGGCGTGGAGGCGGTCGATCCGATGAACCAAGGTATGATTGAGGATCATGCTGAGGGCCAGCAGCACGACAAACCGCGGGTCCCATCCGGCATAGAACAGCCAGCTCACCCCGAGCATGCTCCATCGCCACACGGTGTTTCGCCCACGCAACGCCCACGACAGCGGCATGGTGACCGCGAAGAACAGACCGAAGCTGGCAGTGGGAAACAGCACACGCACCAAGAGCGAGAGTTCCGCTGTGCACTATCGACGTGCGCCGAGCAACGAAACCATCCCGAACCGCCGGCCTGGACGGAGCCGCGTCCACTCCCGGTGGCCAGGGCGGCAATGCTCAGGTCAGGTCGCGGAAGATGGCGCGGGCGGTCCGAAGGGCGGCATCAGGGCGGACGTGCCGGACCTCGTGGGCAGCCGCTCGAACCGGCAGGCATTCCTCGGCAAGACGCTGCACGTCTGAGCGGAGAATCGCCGACCTCCCGAACCACGCAAGCTCCCCAGGGCTCTTGGCCTGTTGCCTCTCGAGATGCGCATGCAACGCTGCGGGGTCGGCGTCAAGGTAGACCAGCCGAGCACGCGCAAGGATCTCCTGAAGCCTCGGCTCGGAAGCGATGACGGGCGCATGCACCGCAATACAGGCGGCGGGAGACCGGATGATGGCTCGATATACGCGAGACCAGCATCGTGCGGTGACCAGGGAGATGCCCTCTCGAGACACCAATCCGGCTATCGACCGCCCCACCTCGTGTTCAATGATCCGCTCCACCTCAACATATGGCCAGCCCGTCAAGCTGCATAAGGAGGAGCCCACCGAACCGATGCCCACGCCTGGGGGTCCCGCGATCACCCACGGACGACCGAGTGCAGGGGCCTGCACGGCATCGGGGTAGTCGCTGTAGTACTCGCCTGGGTGGGACATACCGTCGGGCTATCGGACTGCGACACGATGTCGAGACGACAGACGGCACAACGCCGCCGGATACACCACCTGAGGCTGCTCGCTGGGCTTGGTGGTGTGGGAGACTCCGTGCGCAGCGAGAAGACAATGGAACGGGCGACTCAGCGGGTGTTGCCCCAGTAAAATAGTGGAGGCGGTGGGAGTCGAACCCACGTCCGCAGCCGCTCCATGTCGGCGTCTACGTGTGTAGCTCACAGAAAACAACGAGTGCCAGGGCTGTGAGCATCCCCTTGACCTTCGTTCATGGCGAATTGGTTCGTATATTTGTCATCCCCCCACGCGACGCCACATCACGCTTCGGGATTATCCAGGTCTAGACACGCCCAGACCCGTGCCCCTGGCAACATCGGGTCCGGACGGCTCTCAATTAAGCAGCGAGAGCGAAGTGCTTGTTGTTGTTGGCACTTGTAGGGTTTTCCGGCGGTATTTACGAGGTCACCGAACTCCTCGACACGCAGCCTCGATTTGCACGACCCCGTCGAAACCGTTTCGCCCCCGGAAGCGTGCAGCAAATGCACACCGGGGAAACGGCAGCCGAGTCGCACGCCCGCCCCAGATGGTGCTTTCCATCGTGAGATGACGCGGGCGCTGTCGCGTTCCATTGTCTTCGCGCTGTCAAAGAACTGCTGTAGCAGCATCCAGACTGTGTCCCGCCATGCCCGTACTGTCAACCCGCACTCCGCGTACATCCCCAAACAAACGCCCTCGAAAACAGCCGGTCGCCCAGTCGAACGTCCGCTTTCCTGGACCGGTTCCGACTGCTGCGCGCACAAAGTCGCTCAAGGTGGATGGGTTCGCGCCGAACCGGTTTTGCGTTGACGTCCGGTCGGCTGCGACCCCTCCGAAGCCTCTCAAATCCACTCGAACGGCACATTGCCAACACGGTTCGATGGTTCCCATCTTTCCAGCCTGCGCTCCACGCGCTAGAGTTCCATTCATGGACCGACCCACTTTCGACTCCGCTCTGATGCGCAGCCCGCTCTTCTCGGGCATGGACGGCCAGTCTCGCGCCGCAATCGTTCCCCGCTTCTTCACCTTCACCTTTCGTCCAGACGATCCCATCGTGCGGGCAGGAGCTGCCGGTCGTCACCTCGGCGTGATGCTCGCAGGTACCGCCATCGTGCAAGCTCGACGGTCGGAGCAGGCCTACACGGTCGAGCACCTGGAGGCCGGTCGAGTGTTCGGTGAGATGGCCTTCTTCGATCCCCAGTCGCCGCGTACTGCCGACATCATCGGCACCTCACATGGCACGGCTGCCTTGCTGCCCTTTCACACGTATGCGCAGATGGTGCGG
>CAJWOS010000501.1 GCA_913044235.1 uncultured Pseudomonadota bacterium | reverse complement strand
GCCAGCCAGCGGGCGGGGATTCCGTATTACCCGAAGGTGGTTGCGGCGGTTCCGTTCACGCCGGCGACAGGGCGGCGCTTTTTGGTCGCGGCGGATCCACCGCTCGCTCCAGAGCTGCTGGAGCGGGCTGTGCTTGAGGGGTTGCGCCACGTGGCCGACGCGTCGCGTGCGATGAGCCTCCATGTGCTGTTCTGCACCGAGGGAGAGCGTGAGCGAGCCGAGCAGGAGGAGGGCATGGTGGGGCGAGTCACCCACCAGTTCCACTGGCACGACCGGGGCTACGGAGACTTTGATGGCTGGCTGGCGACCTTTCGCAGCCGGGCGCGGAAGGAGGTCCGTCGAGAGCGCCGGAAGCCAGAGCAGCTCGGCGCCAAGGTGCACGTGATTCGCGGTGATGCGATGACGGCCGAACACTGGGTCGCGCTCGAGGGTTTCTATCGCGACACCGTCGACAAGAAGTGGTCTCGTCAGTACCTGTCACCGTCGTTCTTCCGCGACCACCGCGATCGGCTGGCGCCGCTCACACTGGCTCTGTTGGCAGAGGTCGACGGCGACTGGGTTGCGGGGGCGCTGGCCTTCCAGCGTGGGCAGGCACTCTTCGGACGGTACTGGGGCTGCCGGGCAGGCTTCGAGCCGCTGCACTTCGAGCTTTGCTACCACCGGCCCATCGAGCTGTGTCTGGAGCACGGCTGGACCCGGTTCGAAGCCGGCGCGCAGGGGTACCACAAAGTCAAGCGCGGACTGCTCCCTGCCGAGACCCACTCGGTGCACTGGTTGCGTCATCCCGGCCTCGCGGATGCGGTTCGGCGTGCGGTGGGTGAAGAAACCGTCGAGGTACGGTCACAAAACGCTCAGGTGGCCGAGCATGGGCCGTTTCGTCGCGACGGGTAGCGGCACTCATGGTGGTTGCGTTGTGCCTTGACGTGTATGGTCGAGCGCACGGCCCACCGCGTCGAACAGCGCGGTCAGACGGAACGGCTTCGCCAGCACTGGCGCCTGGATTTCAGCGCGCGCCAGAGACTCGGAGGCTTGTGCCGTGGCGCCGGTCATGAGCACCACTGCCAGCTTGGGCCACTGTGCTCGGAGGTCGGAAATCATCGGGACAAGAGCCCCCTTGGGCAGCACCACATCGGTCACCAGAACGTCGATGTGCCCCAGACGGCTTGCCTCTCTGCGCGCCTCATCTTCGTCGGAAGCGGCATACGCCTGATATCCCTGGTCTTCGAGTGCATTGACCAGCAGTCCCTGGAGCAGTTGCTCGTCTTCCACCACGAGCACGGTGGGGCGAGTATCCGTGGATGTGCCGATCGGAGGACTCAGCGGCGACAGGGCGGGTGAAGCGGGAGCCAGCGGTAGGCTGATGCTGGCCTCAACGCCGGTGGGCCACCGGGTGTTGACGTCGAGGGTGCCGTTCAACGACTCGATGAGGGCCCGTGCGCGGAGGATCTCTGCTTGCTGTGGCGCAGCACACACGGCGGGTGGTGGTCCGTCATCGAGGATGCGCACCTCGGCTTGTGCACCATCCTCGCTCAGCTCAGCGCGAATGTGCACTTCGCCACCTTCTTCCATGGCCGCTCCCGCCCGTCCCACCAGCAGTCGCAGCACCTGCGCGAGCGCACTGGCATCGCCGAGAACGGGCGGCAGGCCGGTCGCCAACCATGTGCTCACGGTGATGGTTGGACCCGCCGCACGGTGAAGACCTGCGCGCTCGCGAGACAGGAGACGGTCGAGGTGGACCGGGGACCGGTGGAGGGGGCGGCGACCACCCGCGGCGAGCAGGCCATCCATCGCGTGGGCGGCCCGTGCCACGCCTTCACGGGCTGCCGAGAGCGGCCCGTGCAGGTCGGGGTAGGTATCGAGGGTGTGGTCGAATTGCGTGAGCGCAGCCGAGACGATGGCCAGCGCATTGTTGACCTCGAATGCTGCATCGTCAGCGAGCCGGCCGATCAGCTCGGACTGGCGACGGTCAAGGTCTGTGGCCTGATCGGCGCGAAGCTGCCGCTCGAACCGGAGGCGGGTGATGGCCGTGCGGATGGCGTCCACCAACCGCTCCTCGATGTCGGCGAGCGATACATAGGCATGCGCCCCGGCCCCGGTGGCCAGGGTGTCGGCCATCGTGGTGCTCGGGCTGATGCCCACGATCGGCACGTCGGGTGCATCCTCTCGAAGGGCATCGAAGAGTGCGACTTCGTTTCGGGCATCGGGCAGGGGGGGAGTGACCACGATGACTCGGGGTGTGCCGCGACGGAGGTGGCTCCGCGCGCCAGCGAGTGAGCTTGTCCACTGCACTCGTCGTGCGTCCCAACCGGCATCGACGAGCGAAAAGCGCACAAAATCGGCCGCGTCGCGGTCGCCGTTGATGATCAGGACGGGCCAGTCAAAGTGCACGCGAGTGGAGTCCGGGGGCTAGCGGTTCCAGGGAAAGCGGCGACCGGAGGTGGGCTTGGGCGAGTCTGGTCGATCTTTGGAGGGTTTCGGGCCCGAGCGGCCGGCTCCGGAGCCTTGCGGCGACGGCGTGTTGATCGACGATGCTCCGCCGGGAGCCGGGAGCAGCTTGGAGTTCTGCATATAGCGAAGCGCGTCTTCGTAGCGAACCTCGCCGCTCTCGTACAGCCGCTTCATGGCGTAGTCCATGGTGACCATGCCCTCTCGTGCGGATCGCTCCATCGTGCTCGGAATCTGGTGCAGCTTTTCATCGCGGATTTGGTTCCGAACCGCGGGGTTGCCCAGGAGGATCTCGAATGCTGCAACCCGGCCCCGCCCTTCCCGGCGCTGCAGCAGGCGCTGAGACACCACCGCGAGCAACGAGCTTGCCACCATGGTGCGTGCCTGGGTCTGTTGATGCGCGGGAAATACATCGATGATGCGGTCGATGGCTTGCACCGCATCATTGGCGTGAAGGGTGGCGAGCACGAGGTGCCCGGTCTCCGCTGCCGTGAGGGCACTGGAGATGGTCTCCAGGTCGCGCATTTCACCCACCAGAATCACGTCGGGGTCCTGCCGGAGAATGTGCTTGAGCGCTGCGGAAAAGCTCTTCGTGTCGGCGAAGACTTCACGCTGGTCGACGGTCGCCGTGAGGCTCTCGTGGACGTACTCTACGGGATCTTCGATGGTGATGATTCGGCAGGCCCGGGTGCGGTTGATTCGAGACAGCAGGCAGGCGAGGGTGGTGGATTTCCCTGCGCCGGTCGGCCCCACCACGAGCAGCAGTCCTTGTGGACGGTTGGAGAGATCGAGAATGGTCTCCGGGATTCCCAGGGTCTCCGCCTTGGGCGGCTTGTTCGGAATGGCGCGGAGGGCGGCGGCCATGCGTCCTTTCTGGTGGTACGCATTCACACGGAAGCGCCGTCCGCCTTCGACGGCGATGGCAAAGTCCACTTCTCGCTCCAGGTCGTACTGCGAGCGCTGCCGACCGTTCATGATGCTGTACAGCAGCATCCTTACGTCGGCGTCCGTAAGAGGCTGGTTCGACATCGCCCGGAGCTCACCGTCGATCCGAACGATGGGCGGACGGCCGGCGGCGAGGTGCAGGTCGGAGGACTGCAACTCCTCGGCGCGACTGAGCAAGCCCTTCATGTCGAGCTCTGCCGATAGCAGTTCATCGCTGCCTCCGGTCCCGAGCGAAGCCACGCCGGTCGACATTCCCCGAGCCAGAAGCGCGAATTCGTCGGGGTGGGTGGCGTAGCCTTTGCCGGTCTCGAAGCTGACCATCTGGCGGCGGTAGAGTTCGAGCAGGGCACCGTTGAAGGTCTGCATCTCCGGACCCCGATGGCTGTGCATCAAGTCCCGAAGGTCGTCGACGCGCTGCTCTCGCAAGAGGCGTGCAGCTGCAGGCGTCACCGTGAGAACTTCTGCGGCGAGGGCTCGGCCCTCTCGGTCTGCGCGGGGCACCAGCCGCTGGCTGATGATTCCTTTGAGCCCGAGGGACAGATCGAGCGAAACCTGCGCACGAAGGTGCTCTGGGAAGTCGTTGAGGATGCGCTGGACGGTCTGGGTGGCATCGGTGGTGTGCAGGCTCGCAAACACGAGGTGCCCGGTGAGCGAGGCCGCGATGGCCACCGACATGGTGTCGGCGTCCCGCAGCTCGCCGATCACGATCACATCGGGGCTTTGCCGGAGCACATGGCGCAGTGCAGCGCCAAAGGAACGCGTGTCGCCACCCACCTCGCGCTGGGACACCCGCGCCATGGCATCGTGATGGACGAACTCGATTGGATCTTCGATCGTAATGATGTGGACCGGCCGGGTCTGGTTGATGTGGTGCACCAGGGCGGCCATCGTGGTCGACTTCCCGGAGCCGGTGGCCCCAGTGACCAGCACGAGGCCCCGGGAGAGGCCGGCGAACGACATCACCGAAGATGGAATCCCGAGGTCTTCGGCAACCATCGCACCGGACGGGACGGGACGAGCCACGACAGCCAGTCGACCCTGCTGTCGCGACACGTTGAAGCGGTAGCGGCGTCCATCCGGCAGGCTGCAGCCTGTGTCGAGATCGCCGGTGCTCCGGAACTGTTGGAAGGCATCCTCGCCGGCGGCTTCACGGATCAGATCTTCGAGGGCCTCACGAGCGATCACTGGATGGGCCAGTGGGCGCACGGCGCCGTGCACCCGGGCTGCCGGTGGACGACCTTCGTGCAAAAATAAGTCAGAGCCCCCGTCGTCGTCGAATCGGGCGAGCAGGCTGCGGATAGGATTCGAGTTCGAGGTCGTCATGGGCTGAGGCTACCGCAGTATTGGGGGGGATCAGCGTTTGCCGACCCGAAGTGCCATTGGCTTTCGAAGGTTGGGATGACGAATGGTTCCCACGAGCTGGTCACCGTTCACTCGACCCTCGATGGTCCAGCCCGTGGTGGCGTCGGACAGAACCACGGAACCATCGGGCGCGAGGCGTCCCACCAGAGGGATGGTCTTCCAGTTCTGGGGCCCTGCCAGGACGTCCATCTCACCGACGATGCGCTCACCAGACTGGCCTTGGATCCGCAAATTGAGGGGCCGCCCGCCGTACTTGCCGGACCAGGTTCCGGCAATGGCGGGAAGCTCGGGAGGCGGAGGCGTGGTCTCGGGAGTGGGCGGAGTGTCCGCTTCTGGTGCTGCCTCGGCAGTCGATGCGGGCTCGGGCAGCTCGGCGGGGTTGGGCCCGGTTTCCGGGGGTGTGTCGGGGGCGGGCTCGCCGGAGGCAGAACCTTCCGGGGGAGGGGGGTCCGCGGCTTCAGGCGGAGGATCGGCGCTACCTGGTGCACCGGCGTCTGGCTCGCTGGAAGCGGAACCGGGCGGGGTGGATGATGGGGTGGCTGTGGGGAGTGGCGCAGTCTTTGGCGCAGCGGTGGCGTCCGCGCCCACCGGCGGGCCGGGCTGTGTGGGCGGAGGTGCCGATGAACCGGACGGCTCGCGTGTTGGTGAGGGTGCAGCGGCCTCCTCGACGGGCGCCGGTTTGCTCGCTTGAGCGGAGGGCGCCGGCGTGGCTGCCGGTGTGGAGGCGTCGACGTTGACTGCCTCCGCGGGTGGGTCGAGGCGGGGCGCGGAAGGACGCAGGATGAAGA
>CAJWOS010000500.1 GCA_913044235.1 uncultured Pseudomonadota bacterium | reverse complement strand
CGGCGATTTCCTGCGCCGCCAATGACGACCTGAAGGAAGAATGGAGCGGCTATCTGAAGGAGACGCGCGGGCACCACAAGAAGCTGATGGAGGTTTTCGACAAGCTCGGCATCGATCCCGAGAAGCAGACGCCCGGCCGCAAGGTCGTCGCCCATATAGGCCGGTCGCTCGTGAAGGCGATGGAGGGGATCGACACGGTCTTCAACCTCGCCAAGTCGATGGACAAGACCTGGGAGGCGGCGCTCAAGAACGACGTCAACATGGTCAAGGGCGTCGAGGTGGCCGAGCCCATCTCCGTCCCCAACGACCCCTACACGATGACGCGCGAGGACATGAAGCAGCAGATCCTGCGCAACCAGAAGTACTTCCACCCGCGCTGCGCCGACGACGACGTGAGCGGCTCGAGTGCTACCGCCTGGTACTTTGACCTCGACGGCGACACCTACGGCGATGAGGACACCGAGGCCTTTTTCTGCGGCACCCCCGATGCCGGCTATGTTGCCGACAACACCGACTGCAACGACAACGAGGCCGCAGTCAATCCGGGCGAAGACGAGATCTGCGACGGCTTCGACAACGACTGCGACGGCGATGTGGACGACGATGACGCCTCGCTGGACACCACCACGGCCGACCGGTTCTATGTCGACGCCGACGGTGACGGAGCCGGCGCATCGGGCACACCCATCTACGCCTGCAGCGAGCCATCTGGCTACGCCGACAATCCAGATGACTGCGACGATTCGGGCTTTGACGACTACGATGGCGACCTGTTGCAGGACTGCGAGGACCCCGACGCAGATGGAGACGGTCTGTCGAGCACCTACGATGTGGACGACCTCGACGACGCTCTGGTGCGGGGACCGACGGGCGGCTTCGGTGGTGACGGCGCCCTGACATACAGCAGTGGCATATGGTCGGCGGCCAGCGACTACACCCGCCTCGCGTCCAGCGTGAGCGCGGGAGACAGCAGCATCAGCGTGGGCGCGAGTGCTCCGTTTGCCGCAGGAGATGAGATCATCGTCGCGGATCTGCAGGGGGCAGATGCCGGCCAGTTCGGGTACCACTTCGTCACGTCGGTCTCAGGCTACACCTTGCAGCTCGAGCCGCCCCTTACGAATGACTACGATGCCACCGACGTGGTGGTGGTACAGCGGGTGCCTCACTACACCACGGTCTCCATCACCGGTACGCTGTCTCCCGATCCGTGGGACGGCTTCAACGGAGGCGGGCTCGTGGTGTTTCGCGCAACCGGCGCGGTGCAGGTGAGTGGAAGCATTGACGTAGCGGGGATGGGCTACTTGGGCGGAAATGGCGTGGTGGGCAACAGCTACGACGCCTACTCAGGGGGCACCTACAGCGGTGGCCCCGTCACCGCGTCGTCGTATGGCTACGCTGTCGATGGAGGCGGTGGAACCACGGTGGCCTACGCAGATCTCTCGCTCTGTGGTGGTGGTGGTGCGTATGGCACCGATGGTGAGGAAGGCGCATACAGCGGCGGCTATGTTCCGTACTCGGGTGGTGGGGCGTACGGTGACACCGACCTCGCCACTTGGTTCTTCGGGTCGGGCGGCGGTGGCGGCGCGCCGGACTCGGAGAGTGATGGGAGCTCTTCGGACAACGTCACGGGGGATGGTGGCAGTGGCGGTGGAATCATCGCGATGTACAGCGCCGACTCGGTCACGGTGAGCGGGAGTCTCTCGGCCGATGGCGCCGATGGCGGCGCAGCTTCCTGGGGCTCCATCACCTACTGGACCCAGGGAGAGATTGGCGGCGGCGGTGGCGGTGCCGGCGGACAGATCCTGATTGCAGCTGACATCGTCCGCGTGACCGGCTCCGCGTCTGCGGTCGGGGGCGATGGCGGTCGCTGGCGCAACGGCATTCTTTCCTACGTGGCGTACGGGGGAGATGGCGGCGACGGGCGTGTGCGCGTGGAATACGGAACGATCCTCGGACTCTCGGACGTGGAGCCCACGGCTTCGGTCGGGTCTTTCGTCGACTAGCGCTGCAGCATTGGTGCTTGCGTTTTGCTGGTGGAGGCGATGGACTCCGATCCGCCTGCCCAGCGCGCGTATGCGGGCCCCACCCATTGGGCGGTTGTCGTGGCCGCGGCTCGGCGTACACGCTACCCGACCCCGTCTTCTGCACTGGGGTTGGCATGAACGTCGTGTTCTTCGGAATCGTACTGTTGGCGGTTCTCTTCGCTCTATGGAACTTCGCTTGGGCGGCCATGACCGGAGACATGGTGGCGGCCACGGCCTTTCCTGCGGCGGTCGGGCAAGCCGCGCTTGACGGCTCGAAGACCGCAGTGACGCTCGCAATCGGCCTCGTGGGCTACATGGCCCTGTTTTTGGGGCTCATGAAGGTGGTGGAGGAGGCGGGGGGCCTCAAGTGGATGGCGGGCCTCATTCGTCCGGTGCTCGTGCGCTTGTTTCCCGATGTGCCCCATGACCACCCCGCGATGGGCGCCATGGTGATGAACATCTCCGCCAACGCGCTCGGCCTGGGCAACGCGGCCACTCCCTTCGGCCTCAAGGCGATGAAGGAGCTCGATGCATTGAACAAGGAGACGGGCACAGCCACCAACGCCATGGTGCGCTTTCTGGCCATCAACACCAGTGGTCTCGCGCTGCTGCCCACCGGGATCATCGGTTTGCGTGCACTCAAAGAGAGCACCGACCCGGCGGCCATCTTCCCCACCACGCTCTTCGCCACAGGGATCTCCACCCTGATCGGCATCTTCGCGGCGAACAGCTTGGCCCGCATGCGGTGGTTCCAGCCGCCCGAAGCCCAACGGGAAGCAGATGCAGCCACCGCAGAAGGCAATGCCGGTGTGGTCACTGCGCGGGAGATGGTACCGCTCCTGCTATTTCTGGCTGCGCTTGTGTCGCTCGTGGTGGGGGTCTACCTCGCGGGAGAGGCTGCGAGCGCATGGATCATCCCCGGTCTCATCCTCGGGATGTTGACAGTGGGCATGGTGTGCGGAGTGAAGATCTACGAGGTCTTCATCCAGGGAGCCAAAGAGGGCTTCAGCCTCGCGGTCACCATCATTCCCTACCTGGTGGCCATCCTCGCGGCGGTGGGGATGTTCCGCAAGTCAGGGGGGATGGACGCACTGGTGGGAACGATTGGTCCAGCGACCACTGCCGTGGGTCTGCCGGCTGAGGTCCTTCCACTTGCGCTCTTGCGGCCGCTGTCGGGCTCGGGCGCCTATGGCATTACCGCGGAGCTGATCGATACCCACGGCCCCGACACCTACATCGGCGAGCTGGCGAGCACGATGAACGGCTCCACGGAGACCACCTTCTACGTCTTGGCGGTGTACTTTGGCAGCGTGGGGGTCTCTCGCATTCGGCATGCGGTACCGGCGGGGCTGGCGGCAGACTTCGCGGGTGTGGTGGCCAGCGTGATTGCCGTGAAGCTCCTCCTCGGTGGGTGAGCGGGCAGTGTTTCGATCGCGGGTGGAATCTCGTCGGCGGCGGGGCGATGCGCGGTAGACTCCGACCAAACCCTGGAGCCCTGTGCTGACCTTTGAGCTGAGCGAACAACCCTGGACCCTGGATGACCTCAAGGGCTTGGGTGCCGACGAGCACGATTTCCAGGAGTTCAAGGGAACAGGCTGGATCTTCGAAGACGGTGGAATCTCTCCTTGGTTCGCCGGGTCGCTCAGCAAGCAGATCTCGGCATTTGCCAATGCGGCGGGTGGGCGCATCTTCATCGGTCTGAACGACGAAGGGGTGGCAGACGGTGGGGTGCCGGTGGATCTGAAGTCGGGCGGCACCCGCAGCTGGCTGGAAGACATCGTGCACCAGCTTGTGGATCCCCGGCTGGGGCGCTTCAACGTGTTCGAGGTCACCGGCGATGGCTGTGGTGGCATCGAGACGGGCCGAGCGGTCTACGTGATCGAGATTCCACGCAGTGAAGATGCTCCTCACCAGGCGCGTGACCATCGGTATTACCTGCGCATCGCGGGCAAGTCTCGGCCGATGGGACACATCCACTTGCAAGACATCCAGCGGCGCACCCGCAGTCCGTCGGTGTCGCTGGTGCGCATCGGACCGTTTGGGCGTCCGCGCTACGACAAGGCCGACCCGCGGGGACCGCGGGTCTTCATCGCGTTTCGGGCTTTTCTACAGAACATGGGGCGCACTCTGGCCCACCATGTGGGAGCGGAGCTGCACCTGCCGCGGCCGCTCGTGGGACGGCAGGTCCGGGAGCTCTGCCTCCAGGAAGAAGGGGTGCACTACACGCAGAAGCCAGGTGTGATCACACTGTTCCGGTACCATCCGGTGCCGGTCTTTCCAGGGCAGCAGATTTTCTTCCAGCTGTTCTGGGTGGGACTCCACCGAGCCAATGCCGAGATGATTCGCAGCGGAACTGCGGAGCTGCAGTGGACCGTGTTTGCCGATGACGCGGCACCTGCAGAGGGGCGAACACCCTTCCACGACTTTGGCGTGGTACAGGATGCGCTGCGCTGGTTGGAGGAGGCCCCAGGGAATGGAGGCAAGCCGCAGACATCGGGGTAGGGTAAAGTGCCAGGGAGGTGGCCATGAGCCGGTGGTTTGGTCGGTTCCAGCGGAAAGACAGCTGGTACGACAAGTACGACAATGGCGAGTCCGGGCGTCCGGTTTCGCTGGAGCGCGCGCGCAGTGAGTCGGAGTGGCGCGGTGCACTCTCACCTGAGCAGTTCTTCGTGCTGCGCCAGAAGGGCACCGAGCGACCGTTCACGGGGGCGCACTGGTCCACCACGGCCGCCGGGGTCTATTCCTGCGCGGGCTGCGGCCTCGACCTGTTCCACTCGAAGGACAAGTTCGATGCGGGGTGCGGCTGGCCGTCGTACACCAAGCCCATCGAGGACCGCGTGGTGTTCACGGAAGGCGACCGCACCCACGGCATGGTGCGACAAGAAGCCATGTGTGCGGGCTGTGGTGGCCACCTTGGCCACATCTTCCCCGACGGCCCACCGCCCACGGGCGACCGGTGGTGCATCAACTCGGCGTCGATTGTGTTCAGGCCGGCGGACTGAAGGCCTACTCTTCGAGCAGGCCCTGCTTGGCCTTTTCAATCCAGGCTTTCACCTCCGTTTCCACGATGCGCACCGCCTGCCTGCGGAACACCCTGGCCGCAAAAGGGAGGTTGGTCAGGTGCAGCTGGATGCCACGGTCCTTGACCGTGACCGTGCCCTCGATGCGACCCACCGGCGTCACGAACCACACGCTCGCGGTGTCGTCGTCGCGCCAGTCTCCGCCCGGCGAAAACTGGGGAAACTGCTCACGGTAGCCCTTGAGGGCTGCGCGCGTGGCGCGACGGGCGAGGGGGCGGTCGAGGTCGTGGGGGATCAAGTGCTTCATCGGTCTGTGTGACTCCAGGCCGTGGAGAGAGAGCGGAGCGACGATGCAGCAGGGTAGCCCGACTCGGGCGCAGGTGGCACCACTCCATTACAATCGCGGCGCCCAACGCTCCCGGAGTTGTCATGGTCGCGACCCACACGCCGCCCACCGTCGATGCCACGTCTCTCGAGGAGGTCGATCGGATGCTCGACATG
>CAJWOS010000499.1 GCA_913044235.1 uncultured Pseudomonadota bacterium | reverse complement strand
AAGTCTGGCAACAAGGCTACTGCGTACGATGAGCCGGAGCAGGCTGATGATCCCGACGAGCCGGAGAAGCTGGTTCCGATCACAGCGCTCGCGGTCGACATTCCCGAACCCGACATCGACCTTTCCACCCTCGAGGTCGACTTCGGTGCGGTCGATGCCGCAACGGTCGCACCATTCCAAGCCGTTGAAATAGTAAACGTGGGTCGTGCCGACCTCGAGATCAACACCATCTCGGTGACGGGCTCCGGGGCATTCAGCCTGAGCAGCACCGGTGCGTTCACCGTGCCACCCGAAGGCGGCTCCAACACCCTGATCGTGGAATATGCACCCACGGTCTCTACGGGAGACTCCGCCACCGTCACCATCACCAGCAACGACCCGGATGAGCCTTCCCTGACCATCGACCTGATCGGCAACGGCGGCGGTTCTGCCAACTATCCAGAGGCACTGGTGGACTGTCCGGTCGCCGTGCAGCCACCCCAGGTGCTCACCTTTGATGGGTCCGGCTCGACGGATCCGGCCGGCGGCTCGCTGTCCTACCTGTGGACCCTGGTCGATGCGCCCAACGGCTTCGAGAACCAGTTGTTCGACCCCGATGCCGGTGAAGACACAGCCCCCGTCGCTGATCAGGCAAACCTGCTGGTCGATCTCGCAGGGGACTACGAAGTCCAGCTTCAAGTCCAAAATGAAGAGGAAGTGCTGAGCGCACCCGCTGTGTGCCGCTTCGCGGCCGTTCCCGAAAACGCCATCCACGTCGAGCTGGTCTGGGACGAGGTCGCTGCCGACCTCGACCTGCACCTTGCGCAGGAGGGCTTTGAGCTGTTCCAGACCCCAGGCGATGTGAGCTGGTGCAATCCCAACCCCGAGTGGGGAAGCTCCACCGAGACTGTAGACAACCCGTACCTTGAGCTCGACTCCGAAGAGGGGCCGGGCCCCGAGAACATCTACCTCCCAAGTCCCGCCGATGGCGACTACTACATCCGGGTCCACCACTACACCGACAATGGCGCCAACGATGTCCTCGCGACCGTCAAGATCTGGCTCGATGGCGAGCTGTTCACCACCCGCTCGATGCGCATCGACACCAACCGGGTCTGGGACGTAGGCTACATCCGGTGGCCATCGGGCGTGTTCGTTCCCCTCACCGACGAGCCGGAGATCCACCAAGGCGCGCGTCGCTGCCCTCCAGAGTAGTTCGCTCGTCCGGTGACGCCCCGGCGGTCAGGTGCGGGCGGGCCGCTGCAGCCGGTTCAGCACCCCCAGATAGTGCTCATCGATGTGGACCGGACGCAAGTGCCGGCGGGTGAGTGTGGCACCATCGCGGAGCTCAGGCGAGACGCCGAGCCCGGCGAGCATCACCCAAGTGGCCATCCGGTCGGCGAGACGTCGAAAGCGGAGGTCGGACAGCTCCGAAGGTGCCTGCAATAGCGCATCCATCGCGGCCTCGTCGGCGTCCAGCGCCTCCACATCCGCGGGCAGTCGCTCACGGAGAAAGGCGAAGAAGCCGCGATGCAGGCCATATCGTCGACAGTCCCGCAACACCTGTGCCCGCAGCACGTTGTGACTGCCTTCCCAGTTTTCGTAGACCACGTTGTCCCGCAGCAAGCGAGGCAAAATGCTGAACGACTCGATGGCACCGTTGCCGCCAAGCACCTCGATGCCCCGGTTCACCGTGTCGTGGGCAACCACTGCGGTGCGCAGCTTGTTGAGGTTGACTGCCACTCGGAAAAAGGCCCGCTCGACATCGGTGACTGTCGCCTGGTCAATGGATTCTTGAATGCCCGCCAGCAGCAACGTGCCCGCGAGACAGGCCTCGGCATCGGCCCGCATCCAGGCCAGAGTTTCGCGCACCTGGGCGAACCGACCAATCGGCTGTCCAAATGCGGTGCGGTGCTGCGCATAGGTACTCGCAACCACCCAAGCGCGCCGCGCGTGCGCCGCACAGCCCATGGCGTTGTACAGGCGTGATGTGGTGATGACGAGCTCGATGACCGACTTGAAGCCACGGTCCACCGGGCCCAGTGCCTCGGCCTGTGCACCCTTGAAATCGATCTCTCCCGAGGCCATCGAGCGAGTGCCCAGCTTGTCCTTTAGACGACGAACCGAAAAACCGTTGGGCGTGCCGTCGGCCAGGAGGCGAGGCACCACAAACAAGCCAAGACCACGAGTCCCGGTCTTCGGCGGCGCCACGCGAGCAGTCACGAGAAAAACATCCGCATCGGCGTTCGAGCAGAACCACTTCTCTCCGTCAAGCCGCCAACGCCCCCCCGGCTCAGCGGCCACCTCGGGTGGGTCCACTGGCGTTGCTTGCAGGGCATTGGCCCCCACGTCGGAGCCTCCCTGGACCTCGGTGAGGAACTGACTCGCCGTCCAGTTGGTGTCGAAGTTGGGATCCAGCAGTCGCTGCAGCGGCCCGGCCTGCTGCGCTTCGGTACCCAGCATCTGCAGGGTGCGAATGGCCCCTGCCGCGCAGGCGAGCGGACAGTTGTGCCCTCCTTCTCCAGCCTGGGCGGTGAGGTAAAACAGCGACAGAATGTACCGATGGGGCGTGACCGACTCCCCGTAGGCGGCCATGATTCCGGTGCCGTAGATGTACCGGCCGGCGGCCCACCACGACGGATGATGCGCGATGCGCGCGGTGAAGTTCCCCACGCCATCGTAATCATCGAGCACCGGCAGGTTGCGATGGAGGTTGTTGATCCGCACCACCCGGTCGAGGGGGCCTGCGACCACCCGCCCGGCGGCGTGCAGGCGGTCTCGGCGACCACCGAGGTCGTGTGCTTCCACAAGTACACCGAAAGCTGCATCGTCGGCGAAGAGGTCGGTAGGTTGCGCGAGAGTCCAGGCGGTGAGCGCCGAGCGACCGCGCTCAGTGGCCGAGCCATCCGTCTCGTCGTCGGAAGAAGAGTTCATGACGCACTCCAATCCAGGGGAGCAGACCCATAATCCACCCGAACCCACAAGTGCGGTCGAGACATCGACGACGGCGTCTGGGGATGTTTCCAGAGCCGGAGTGCAGACGGGCGTCGATGGTCGGGTGCATCATCGGTTACTCTCCGGGGGCCTCCGCGTCGGCCATGGGGGCCCGGAGATACCATGCGGCCTGCGCAGACCGGCAGCTTCCTTCACCGTCCGCCCCAACGGACCCTCCCCTCTCGACGACTCCAACCGCTGGGAGTCGCCTGCTGGGCTTGGCTTGCATTCATGGGCTGCGGGAACAACAAGGCAGACTCCGCGGCCGATGGCTCGCCGCCTGTCGACGACGGTGCAGGGGACGATGGCACCGGCGCCGGCGGCACGGGCGACGATGGCACGGGCAGCGGAAGCGACGACGGCAGCAGTGGCACCGGGAGCGACGATGGCGGCAGCGGCTCGGGAGGCGGAACCGACGGCGTCCATCCGTACTTCACGCGCGTCTACAACGACGTTCTGGCCTACGGCGACCTCCGGACCACCGCTACGCTGAACCTCACCGCCGGCGCGGATGGACTCACCGGCACGGTCTCCTACACCGAGACCGTGGTGGCCAGCGAAACGACCATCTGCAACAGCACCCTGAACGTGGTGCGTGTTGCCTCCGATCCGGACTGCACCGACTGCGAGTGGGGCTTCACTTTCTTCCTTGAGCCCGACACCAACACCCGCACCGATGGCTGCGTGTTTGCCAGCCCCACCACCTCATTTGGCCTCGGCGATGGAGGCTATCTCGGTACGCTCGCCAAGCGTGCAGAGGGACCGGCGAGCACCCGAAACGTAGTCACCCTCGGTACCCGCAACGCCACGCTCGAATACGTGGCTGAACACACCCTCTACGCCGAAGATGTGGAGGGAAGCGTCTTGGTCGACCACTGGGAGCCATCCACTGGAGCCGTTGCAGGCGTCGATTTCACGTCCGTTGCCGTGGGCAGCCACCTGTGGGAGACCTGCACCATTCCGGAAAGCCGCGCGGGCGAGACCACCACGGGCCCGCCCACCGGCGGAACCGAGGTCAATGACTCCATCGACTGTTCTCTCGGCCCCGGCTTGGTCGACGTATGGGAAGGCGAGGTCGGTGCCGGACAGCTCCTGAGCGCGGCAGTCGATCACTCCGGCGACGACTCCATCATGTGGCTGGTCGACCCCAAAGGGTGCTTGCTGGAAGTGATCGACGACTCCGTGGCCTGTTCCGACGATCGGGTCCTCTGCCCGGCCATCTCCCACACCGCTGGCCAGGACGGTACCTACCGGGTCGTGGTCGGGCCACTCTACTGCCTGAACACCAACCTCAACTACTTCTTCGACGGGTCCATTCTATGATGCGCGTTGTCTGGCCAGTGGCCGGTGTTTTGTGGGCGGCCGCGATCGCGCTGCCTGGATGCAACAAAGACAAAGCCGAGGACACCTCGGAGTCGTCGGCAACAGGGTCGGGCTCCGGCTCGGGCAGCGGCGGCACCACCGAGCCCGACGACGCTCGACTGGTCCACGACAGCCAGTTTGCCCTCACAGTGGAAAACTCGCCGGCTTTGGTCACCCGTACCTCCACCGCCGACTACACCGTCGAAGCCACCCAGGACGAGCTGTCCGGGTTCATCCGCTATGCCGAGCAGGACAGCACGGGGGCCGAGACCTGCACTGCCGTGTTGACGATCCGTCCCGAAGTCGATGAACCCAATCCGCACGGCGATACCGGTGCACCGGCGCCCGAGCCCGCTCCGCCCTGCGATGGGTGCACCATGTGGCATTACGCACACACCGATCTCGCGATCACGTCGGGAGAATGCACGTTCGGGTCGCTCACTACCGCGCTCGACCAGTCCATCGATCTCGTGAATGTCTCCAACCGCCTTGTCGTCTATGATGAGCCAGCCACTTCGAGTCTCCTGATTTCGATCGAGGATGCCACGGGCGAGCCCGTCACCGACGTGCTCAACCTCACTGCAGCCGGAACGGCCACCTTCGACGGAAGCATCCTCTCCGGGCAAAACATCGACACGGCAGAGACCCCGGTGCACTGGCGAGACTGCCTGTCCGCAACCTCTGGCATCACAGGCATCCTCACCCCAGGCACCCTCGCACTGAGTCACACCCTGGCCTGCCCGGCCGGCGTGGACGTCGGCACCCGTGTCGTGTCGGTATGGGAACGCGACCTCGTATTTTCTCAACAGATCACCGCCGGCATCATGACCACTGTCGACGCCGTCGACCTGTACCTGCGCACGCCCGATGGATGCCTCGCGGCAGTCGATCTCCGGCCGACCTCCTGCCTCGGTGCCAGCAGCAACCTCTGTATGAGCCTGGAACACACCGTGGCTACAGGCGGGAACCATGCCCTCCTGGTGGTGCACCGCGGATGTACGGCGGAAGGCCTCGAGTACAGCTTCGATGCCCGAGTGCACCAGCTCTGACCGCCGCCCTTCGCCCCCGCCACCGGCGTGGCGCTGCTCGAGACAGAGAACCGGACCGAAAACTAGCTCATATTATCGGGCGCCGCGCGGAAGCGCGCGCGCGCGCGCTACTGCGCCTTGACGAGCGCGCACACCGCGTCGACGCACTCGGCCGCGTCCATGTCC
>CAJWOS010000498.1 GCA_913044235.1 uncultured Pseudomonadota bacterium | reverse complement strand
CCTGCCACAACCGCCAGCGTGGGCACCGCGAGGCGCAAGGGGTGGGTCACGGCGAGGCCGGGCATCAGCTGCTGGATGACTCCCCAGGGAAGGCGCAGGCGTCGACCGTCATGAATCTCCAGCCAGCCGTCGTTGAAGTAGAGGTACGGACCGAGAGCAAAGACAGCACAGGCGACCGCCGCGAGCACCCACCAGGTCTCGGATTCGTAGATCCGCTCCACGTCATGGTCGCCCCTTCGGCTCGCCCGAAACGCGAAGAACACCAGCGCGAGCGCAAAAATACCGAGATACATGCTGTGCTCGAAGCCCTCGTGGGACAGGTCGACGGACCGGAACCCAAAAGGCTGGAAAAACGTGCGGGGGTCGACGGCATTGTGGGCTGCCAGCTGGTCGTTCATCTCGTCGGGATGCTTGATGATGGCGTCGGGGCTCTCAAGCTGTGTGCGCAGGGCGATGCTCGGCGGGGCGGCCACGAGGACTGCGACAATGCCCCCCAGCCAGGCTTGACGGATGCTGGGAAGGCCGCGCACAAGCGCAGCGATGCCGGCACCAAGACCAAGGTAGGGCGACGCGATGGCCGAGAGTCCAACGCCCAAGCCAGCCTTCGCCCATGACTTCAGGGACTTCCTGCGTGCCGCGTCTTCAATCCAGGCGAGAGCGAGCGCCACAAAGCCGATGTTGACGGCCTCGGAGATTCCATTGTGGATTTCGCAGGTCACCCATGCGCTGGCTGCGAACACTGCACTCGCACCCCAGCTCGCCCACGGTCCCGCGCCGAGGGACCGCGCGAATCGTCGGGCAGCCCAGCTCGCGAACACCACGTACGAGAGCATCAGGAGGTTCCAGGTGCCGCCGATACCGAAGGACCCCACGAAGGGAGCACCCAAGATGGCAAGCACCGGGTCGATGAACCAGAGCACGCCTCCTTCGGGCCAGAGCAGGTATTCGGTCTGCCAAGGGAGTCCACCCTGCGACATTTCGGTGGCCCACCACCAGGGGCCCCATGCATGATTCCAGACGTCAACGTCGCCGTTGCCCACGAGGTCGCTCGGGTGGAGCAGCATCGGAAAGGTGATCACCAGCCCGAGCGTGAGGTGGCCGAGAAATGCGAGAATCGCCGGACTGCGGAGGAGTTGGCGGATTCGGTCGGGCCAGTCTTGCGTGCGGACGGAGGCCATCACGTGTCCTTTGGGGGCGGGCGTCGCAAGCCTATCGCAGGCGGATGGGACCTGTCATGGCAGTGGCGTGACCGGTGCCTCAAGCAAGTCTGGAGACGGGGGATCTGTGGCGCTTAGGGCTTCGAGAAAGGCCACCATCGCAGCTTGTTCCTCGGTGCTCCAGCCGCGCGCTACCAGGAGCTCTTCGCGGTGCCCCGGCCCGTTGTACAGGCCGGGTTCTGCGTAAAACGCCACCACTTCAGTGAGACTCGCGAAGTGTCCACCGTGCATGTAGGGCGGATGGCTGGCGATCTCACGCAGTCCGGGCGTCTTGAACTGACCGAGCTGTTCGAATGTCTGTGCGATGCGTTCCAGGCGACTCGCGGCCTCGCCAGTGGGGTCGTCCGACCAGACCGACCCGCTTCGGAATGGATGGTTGCGCAAGCGGTCAATCCCGTCGTAGCGGCCCGTGTCGAGTCCATCGACCCCCTCGACCTCGGGCAGCCCCACGTTGTGGAACTCTTTATTGGAAAACGTCCACCCCGAGTGGCAAAACACACACTCCCCTTCACCGGCGAATAGCTCGAGCCCGAGGCGTTCCTCCTCGGTCAGCGCGGCCTCGGCCACCGAACGTTTTCCGGTATCGAGGGCGCGCACGAACCGGTCTACCCGTGTGTCGGAAGTCTGGAGGGTTTGCTCATAGGCGGCGATGGCTTTCGCCACGGTCACGAGCACTTCCGTGACAGCGTCCTGGTCGGCCGGGTTCATGGTGAGCCACGCGAGATGGTGTGGATGCTCGGGGTCGCTCTCGACTGGGCGCGCGGCCTCGGGAAACCGCGTGGGGTCCGAGATGTCCGGCAGTGGTCCGAACAGCTCGGAATATGCGCCGCGAAGATCTTCGTGCGTGGACAAGATGCGCACGAGTCTCACCCGGTCGAGTCCCATTTCCTGTTCCGCCTCGATGGGACCGGTGGCTTGGCACCACAGGCTGTCGCATCGACCGTCCCAGTACAGCCATCGTTGATGTGCGAGGTTCCACAGTGCCGGGGCGTGCCGGGTGGTGGTTCCGATGGCTTCGGACAGGGCCAGACCATCTCCCGTGCCCCGTGCCGGGTCATGACACGTTGCGCACGAGATGGTGCCAGTGCTCGACAGACGCGGCTCAAAGTACAAGTAGCGCCCGAACCACGCGGCGGCCTCGTCGCCGGCCCAGCGGTTCGTGGGGTCGGAAGGCTGGTCTGGACGGGCGGCCATGGGCCAGATGTAGGGGAGCAGCTCTGGGTCGACCAGAGGCGGCTCGCCACTGTCCAACGCCTTGCTCGGGCCGCCACAGGCCACAAGGCCAAAGGTCAGTCCCAGCTCCCTGCAGCGCATCAAATCTCCTTGTGTCTGTGCGGCCATATCTCAGTGAGAGCGCAGAGCTTCAGCAGGATTGCTGGAGCCAAGGAGCAACCGGTGACCGACGACAATGGATGGAACCGATTGCCGGCGGCAAGACCGCTACTTCGACCCGCCAGCAACCCTCCATCGAAACCGAGCTGCGGGGGCAACCGGAGGGAAGGCAGCCAAGAACCGCTCTCTGGAGGCTTGGCTGCGGGCGTCGCTCGGCGAATGTGGGGTAGGCTACGGTCCGCATCGTCACGGGCTCCGCTTCCCGTGCGAAACCACCAATGGGAGTTCTGGTGTCAGCCCGAAGAAATGCTCATCGCCAGATTGCGGCCGTGACCAAGCAGACTCGCCTCCATCCGCTCCTCGGACCGGCGATCTGGGTGTGTGCGCTGGTCGGATGCGAGACCATCTCAGACGACGAGTACGCCGCTCGTCTGCGACTGGCCTCCACCACAGGCAGCGAATCCGACACCGGGCAGCCTGCGACCGGTGGGGAAGAGGACTGTCCAGGTGGGCCATCGCTGTGGTTCGCAGACATGGACGGTGACGGCTACGGCGACCCTCTGGCCGCAATCGAAGCATGTGAGCAACCGTCCGGTACGGTCGCGAACTACGACGACTGCGACGACTCTGATCCCGATGTGGCCATCCCCACTTCCTGGTACCTCGATGCCGACGAAGACGGGGTGGGTGGAGATGCGGCCACCACAGTGTGCCAGCCTCCAGCTGGGTACGTGCCGGTCACGGGGGACTGCAACGACAACGACGCGGCCGTCTTTCCGGGGGCGATCGAGGTATGTGACGGTGTGGACAATGACTGCAACGGCCTTGCAGACGATGAAGACCCGAATACCGACTATACCGGGATTCCGGAAGTCTATCGGGACAACGATGCAGACGGGGTTGGCTCAGCAGACGACCCGCTGACCGCATGCACGGTACCGTCTGGCTACGTCACGTCGTCTGGCGACTGCGACGACGATGAGCCACTGGCGAGCCCCGAGCTCTCGGAGGTCTGCAACGACGGCATCGACAATGACTGCGACGGGACAGCGAACGACTGCCCGCTCGAGTCAACCATTGTGGTGGATACCGACGCAGACATCGGCTTCTACACCGACAAAGCTTTTGTGAGCCACGGGCAGCGGGTGCGCGGCTTGGGCGACATCTCCGGCGACGGGCTCGATGATCTCGCCATATTCGTACCCGGTGATGGAGGGGGGGCGGTCTACATCCAGACCGCGGTGACCGCATTGACGGGCGACATCGAGACCGAGGCCGCGGCAGGAGCGAAGCTCGCCGGACCAGACGAGGACGGACTGTTTGGGCAGTGGATGGACGCGACAGGGGACATTGACGGTGATGGTTTTGACGACCTCGCGATCGGCGACCCCTACGACGACACGGTCGCTGTCGACGCGGGCGCGGCCTGGGTCTTCACTGGGCCAATCTCGGGCACCGTCGATGTGGACGCGACCGGTTTCCGGCTGTTTGGCGAAGGGGCAAACGCCAAGGCGGGCTGGGTCATTGATGCGGCCGGTGACGTGAACAGCGATGGCGAGATCGACTTCCTGGTGGGCGCATACACAGACGCCAGCCCGCTCAATCAGGCGGGCGCTGCCTACCTTGTGCACGGTCCTGTTACCGGTGACCGCTTCTTGGCGGATGCGCACTGGGTGGTCCGCGGGAGCTATCAAGACCGAGTGGGCTCCTCGGCTGCTGGCGGTGCCGACTTCAACGGTGATGGTCTCGCCGATTTGGTGATCGGTGCGGAGCGAGACGATCCGGACTCTCTCATCAATGCAGGGTCTGTGATGGTCTTCTACGGGCCGGTCACCGGCACAGCTACGGATGCGGATGCGGACGCGATGCGCTGGAGTGCATCGGCTGCGGCCAACACCGGAGGCGCATTGGCTGTAGGGGGCGACATCAATGGCGATGGGCTCGATGACCTTCTTGTGGGGGCCTCCGGCGAAAACGGTGGCGGTGCAAGTGGGAGTGGTGCGGTCTTCGTGGTCGCGGGGCCGGTGTCTGGCCTAGCCGATCTCTCGGGGGCCACTGCGCGAATCGATGGCTCTGCGGCTGGCGACGATGTGGGCAGCGCCCTCTCGATCGCGGCCGACATGAACTGGGACGGTCGGCACGAGGTCTTCCTCGGTGCGCGCGGCGTCGATCAGGGCTCCGGCGAGCGAGACGGAGGGGCCTACCTTTGGTTTGGTCCCGTCTCCGGCACCGCAGCGCTGAGCTCTGCCGACGTCGCGCTCCTGGGTGGGGATGGAGAGCAGGTCGGGGCATCCGTGGATGGATCGACAGACTTTAATGCCGACGGGCTGGGTGATCTGGTGGTTGGAGCGCCGACCGGAAACAGAGCATTTGTGGTGCTCGGAGGTGGACTGTGAGTCGTTGCATGGGAGGGGTGCCGCACCCTGGCGCCAGAGCGGTTTTTCTGTTCGGATTGGTCGGTCTGCCGACCCTTGCGGAAGCGGCGGCACCGTGTACTGAACCGGTCACGGCACGTGCTTTCCATCAGGTCGTTTCGAAGGCCGATGCCGCCTACTCTCAGATGGACTTGGAAGGCTTCCAAGCCGCTCGTCTCGAAGCACGGAAGCTGGTGCCCTGTCTGGCGGAGCCGATCACCCCAGCCCAGGCTGCGGGATTTCATCGGCTGGAAGCGATGGGGGAGTTTCTCAGTCGCAACCATGCCGGATCGGTGGCATCGCTTCGGGCGCTCGCGGCGGCCGCTCCCGGCTACGAGCTTTCCGAGGAGCTCGCGCCACCGGGACATCCCCTGCAGCTCTACTACGAGATAGCCCGCGGCACGGTGTCGGTCGCACCGACGCCCATTCCCGCGGTCGAGGGGCGCTGGATACACATCGATGGTGCTGCAGTGACCGATCGTCCCATCGACCGGCCCTATCTCTTCCAGTCTTTCGAAGACGGAGGGCGGATCACCATATCGAGTCACGTGGTGCCGGGGCAGCTGCCGCCCGGCACGACGATTGACGCCAT
>CAJWOS010000497.1 GCA_913044235.1 uncultured Pseudomonadota bacterium | reverse complement strand
TGGAGTCCGGTTGTCGACCGGATGCTGCCCCGAGCCGTGTCACCCGACACTGTGATCACAGCCACAGGGCGGTGCACCTGCTCCCGGATTCGAGAGGCTACAATGCCCGCGATGCCTCGATGCCAGGGGCTATTGTTGGCCAGATCCTCCTCACCCCAAACCACCACAAAGGGCGGCGGCGGAGTGGGGATGTGGGCGCGTGCGGCCGTTTCGAGCCTCTGTTGCAGAGAGCGTCGGTCAGCATTCACGCGATCCAGAGCCTGGGCCATCGCCATCGCTCGCTGGGGGTCTCGCTCGTTGAGAAGCTCGACCACGGCGGTGGCGCGCTCGAGGCGTCCGGCGGCGTTGATGCGTGGGCCGACGCGGAAGCCGAGATCGTCGGCCCGGAGTGGACGTCCAGTGACTCCAGCCACTTCGAGAAGTGCGGCGAGTCCTGCCGAGTGTGGGCCGCGAGAGAGCTCCTGCAGCCCAAGGGACACGATCGCGCGATTCTCCACCGTGGACAGGTCGACCACGTCGGCCACCGTTCCAATTGCGGCCAGCTTGAGGAAGGAGCGGAGGATGCGCTCCTTCTTTGGGTGCTTGGCGAGCAGGGCTTGGGCGACCTTGAGGGAGACTCCACACGCAGCGAGCGCTGGGTTTGGGTACGCGCAGTCGCGCTGGGGTGGGCACAGCACCGCGGTTGCATTTTCGGGAACGGCGGCTTCCGCGGGAAGGTGGTGGTCGCACACGAGCACGTCGATGCCCAGGGTGCGTGCCCGCTCGATGGCATCATGGTCGCGCACGCCGATGTCGGCGGTGACGATGAGCGAGCAGCCCAGCTCACGGGCCTTGTCGGCGGCGACCGGCCGAAACCCGTAGCCTTCGGCGAAGCGGTCGGGAATGTGCCAGGCGATGTCGGCTTGCCCACCGCCAGCCAGGTGCAGAGCGTGCTGAAGGATGAGGCTCGAGGTGGTGCCATCCACGTCATAGTCGGTCACCACAAAGATCTTTTCCCGATCTCGCAGCGCCTTCCGTAAGCGGTCGATGGTGGTGTGCATGCCGTGCATCGAGCGGGGATCGTGCGCAAGAATCACACCCAGGTCGGGCCGCAGCCAGTTGGATGTGGGCTCGGCGGGCGCACGAGAGGCGAGGACCTCGGTGATGATGGGGGGCAGGCCCTGTTCACGAGCCCAGGCGAGCTGGTTGGCGGTGGCTTCGCGACGCGTCCAGCGGTGACCGGTCAAGGAGGATCGATTCATGCGCCTGATGTAATGCGCTTGACCGTCGCCGACCGGGAGGCGGGATCGGAGATCGGCCGACCGCCAGCGCCGTGGCGAGACGTGGTGAAAAGGACAGACCTTTTGTGTCATCCACGTGCAGGCGGCCCGATTCGTGGGGCAAGTGTTACCAGCGGCTCCGGTCGCTGCGTGTGGATCTGGCGCTGTCGCGGCCAGCCTCCGCGTCTTTTCGATCGGAAAAGGTTCCCATGAAGCCGCTCATCCCTGCATTTCCCATCGTCAAAATCCCCATTGTCGCGGATTTCGCCATCCATGGTTTTGGCATTCTCGTTGCCCTGGGCTTCGTGTTCGGTTCGCGCATGGCCATGCGAAAGGCCGCGCGGGACGGGCTGGATCCGGAAGTGATCAACCGCATCGTGTCGTGGATGGTCGCCGGAGTGTTCGTGGGTGGCCACCTGGGTCACCTGTTGATGTACTACCCAGAAGACCTCCTCAATGATCCCATGTCGATCTTCCGGGTCTGGGAAGGGCTCTCAAGCTTCGGTGGCTTTGTGGGCTGCACCATCCTGGCAGTCATCTTCTTCCAGCGAGAAGATCAGGCGGTGGTCGAGGCCAACCGAAAGGCCAAAGAAAGCGGCCAGGCGATGCAGCCGCGCATCCGCATCCTCGGGTATGCCGACGCGATGCTCTTCGGGTTTACGCTTGGCTGGTTCCTCGGCCGCATGGGCTGCTTTGTTGCCCATGACCACCCTGGAATCGAGACCAATTTCTACCTGGGTGTATACGGCATGTGCGAGGGAGCGGTGGGTCGGGTTCCGGCTCCCGGCGCGGCATGCGACAGCCTCTTGGGCTGCTGGACGAAGTTCCAGTATCTATTGTCGGAGCCCTACCATCCCGGCTTGGGCAAGGCTTGTCACGACCTTGGGCTGTACGAGGCGTTCTGGTCGCTGGCGATGATTCCGGTGTTCGTCTGGCTCGACAAAAAGCCCCGCTTCCCAGGGTTCTACACAGCGTGCTGGCTCCTTTCCTATGGCTCCATTCGCGTGGTTCTCGATGTCTTCCGCACCGCCGACACCCGGTACTTTGGCGTGACTCCAGCACAGATTGGGTGTCTGGTGATGCTGGCTGGTGGCTCGGCCATCATCCTGTACAATCGGAAGAAAAAGCCACTTGTGACCGCCAACGCCGAGCACTGGGCCGCCCAGAAGGCTCGCCTTGCGTCGGCGGAAGCCTCTGGGGCGGCGGAACACGCAGAGTCGGCAGAAGGCTCCGAGTCAGCAGAAGGCTCCGAGTGAGCAGAAGGCTAGCGCCTAAAACCGCACCCCAAGACCCATCTGCATGTAGAAGCCGCGAAACGCCAGATCGCCCATGTCGGCCGGCGCATTGGTGCCGCTCTCGCGCACGCTGTCGTCTTCGAAGCCCATCTGGGCGGTCCAGTTGTAGCCGAGCTCCACAAACGTGCTGAGCTGGATCGGGCCGACTCGAGGGCTGTATTCCAAGCCGCCAGCCGCAATGAAGCCAGGGGCCCAGCTTCGGGCCTTGAGCTGGTTGAGGTTGTCGTCTTCATCTGGGGCATCATCGAGTCTCGAGGTGCCCACGAATGCGAGGCCCTGTCCCACCACGTAGGTGGAAAATGCACTCTTTCCAAGATCGAGCTGGAGCTTCGGACCGACCGTGAACTGTTGGCCGGTGAATGCCGCCACGAGCGCGGCCTCTTCTCTCTCGGGCATCTGGTCGGCAAGGATCAGGTCGTCGTAATACTCGGACGACACGGTGCGTCGGGTGTAGGTGCTCACGAGGGAGACTGGACCCCGAAGCGCACGCTCACCACGGATCCCGGCGGCACCGATGGAAGGGTTCGGGCTGTAGAACTCGAAGGCAGCGTCATTGGACGCATAGCTGCCGTAGACCAGGTGGACGGCATTTTTGCCGCGCTCGGAAGCTTCGGCAGTCGAGAGGGCGGAAAATGCTGCGATCAGGAGCAAGCTGGACATCGTGACCTCCGGCGTTCAGCGGTTGAGCAGGGTGGATTCGTGGAAGAGACCGGGCGTGGCGAAGCCGCCGGCCGCTGTCAGGTCCCCCGTCGAGGGGTCGAGAAAGGACACGAGCCCGAGTGCGGCATCGTGGGTGACATAGAACTGGCCAGATGCGAGCTGCCCGATTCCGAGCGGCGGTGCGGCGAGCTCCACCTCGCTGAAGAAGGTCGGCTCGGCGAGGTTGACCTGGATCAGGTGCTCCAGGCCTTGCATGAGCACCAGTGCGTAGGTGGCTTCATCCCGCTCCACAAGCGCCAGTCCGATGGGCTCGGCCTCCAGGACCAGGCTGGTCTCCTCTTGGTTGAGGAGGTCGATGACAGCAAGGCCCCAGCGACTGTCCTGGTAGGCATCCAGGGCATTGTTCGACGCGATTTCCGGGCGGAGCGTTGCGACCGCATATGCCTGCTCGGGACTGAGTCGAAGCTCGTCGATTGGATTCGCTACCCGATATTCAGTGATGGCGTAGGAGCCGAGATTGATGTGATAGACGTCCTTTACGCTATCGCTGTTGCGGTTGTACATCACCGCAGCATCGGGCGTGGCGAGGATGTCGGAGACCGGCTCCTCGAGGAGGAGGGGCTCTCTCAGCTCAAGGGCATTCTGGTCGAGGACCTCCACTTCCGCCTTGCGGGCGTAGGCGATGAGGGTGACGGGGAGATCGTCGCCGTCGTCGAATTCTGGAAGTGTGGCGTTCACCATCGCGACGGGGCTGTCGTCGAGCTCTTCGAGGTCGATGCTGTGCTTTTCGAGGTCGAGCTCGTACAGATCGGAGGAGCCTTGAATGGTCACCAGGGCCACACGCCCGTCTTCGGTCAGCACCGCATCCGCGGGATCCACCACCTGGTCGGCATCGAGGACCAGGGGGTAGGTGACCACCACATCGAGGGTGCCAAGCTCCACCACGACCACTTCCGACCGGCTGAAAATGACCGCCTTGTCATTCAAGCCTGCGCTGTCGGTGGAAAAGAGGATCTTCTCGGGGGAGAAGCCAACCGAGACCGAGCGTGCGGGCGATGCCCCGTCGAGGGGCAGGAACATGACTTCGCCCAGGTCGATGAGGCCGTCCACCTCAATGGCCATCTGCTCCGTGTAGTCGAGATAGGCGACCGCGGTGCGACCGTCCTCCGTGAACGTCAGAGCGTTGAGGTGTGCTGGAACGTTGAAGGCATCCAGCCGCTTGTCGCCCACCACGCGGGCCAGCTCGCGTCGGGTCACGAGGTCGTCTTCGGGGCACTCGTCGGGAGACTCGATGGTGTTGTCGGCATCCTCGCAGGCCTGCCAGCTGGCGAAGACGAGCAGGGCCTCGCCATCGGGTGTGGCGACCATTCGGTCCGGACTTGCTCCGGCCAGGTCGACTGTGGAGAGCGTGCCGTCGGACTGGATTCGCACCAGTCGCTCACCGGCAGGGAGGCGTGCGTAGACCGCATCGCCAACCGTCACCACGTTGCTGTCCCACAGGGGCTTGTCCGCTGTTCCGTAGAAATCTGCGGGACGCGCATACGGGTCGCAGGCTGCGGCAAAGAGCGGCAGGGCAAACAGGGCACGTCGCAGCATGGTGGACTCCAGAACCGGCGCAGAAGGAGAGGGGATGTGCGTCTTCATGTCAGTCGACCTCGATGCCGGAGTTGAGCTCAAAGCCCGTGATGGTGTTGAGTGCCTTGTTGTCGGGGTTGTAGAAGCTGATGCGACCGAGATCGTGCTCCTGGCTGATGTAGACGGAGCGGGTGTCCGGCAGCACATCCATGTGCACCGCGCCGGATCGCAAGCGGACTTCGTCGTGGATGAGGCTGCGGTAGTCGAGCTGCACCAGAGCCGACTCTCCTTCCATCACCACGAAGCCCAGGTCGCCATCGGCGGTGGCACTGAACGATGTGGGTGCCGCAGGCAGACGGATTGGATTCGCGAAGAAGTCGGAGAGGTCGACCAGCGTGATCGCGTGCTGGTTGAAGAACGGGGAGTCGGGGTCGGTCTCTCCGTTGTCCACGTCATGTGCCAGGAGGGCCACACCTCCATCCGGACTCACGCGGATACCATCGACCGGCTTCACGGAAGGGTGCAGGTCGATCTCACCGCTGTCCCGATTCCAGCTCGCAAAGCGGGTGGCGGTTGATGCGGTGCTGTAGAGCAGTCCCTGACGGTTGTCGGGAGAGAGCACGAGGCTTCCGAGCACTTCTCCCTCCGGCATGGCGACCACCTCGGCCGGTGCGAAGACGTTGGCGAGGTCGTAGATCCACAGCTCGTTGCTTCCGCGTGCCACCGCCACGGCACTCTCGCCGTCGGGGGTGACATCGAGATCGGTGG
>CAJWOS010000496.1 GCA_913044235.1 uncultured Pseudomonadota bacterium | reverse complement strand
GCTCCACACTCTGCTGACGCCCGCACACCTGTAAGCATGTTAGCCTGAGCAATGATGAAGAGAGGTTCGGCGAGAGATTCAACCATACCACCGATGCAGTACATGAATGCGGTGCATCGCATCGCCAGTGGCTCATGCGGATTCCGGCCTCCCGAGACCAGATGGACTTCACGGCCCCGCCGGCTTGCTGCTGGATCTTCGCGGCGCTTGTGACCCAGTTGAAGTTGGATGGCGTGAAGCCGGAGCGACGGCCGAAGGCACCCCCGATGGTGTGGGGGTGGACCACGACCTGTTCCATGTCGATGCCGCGAATGTTGGCCACGTGGATGCGGGTGTTGATGGGGTCTTGGGTGCCTGTAGCCACATGGACCTGCCCGCCCTCTTCCCAGACCGTGGCGTTCATCGGTTCCATGGGGGCATGGGCCAGAAATGGCACCGTGTAGCGAGCTTCCACCACCGTCTCGGCGCTCTCGATGGCTTCGACGATGCCGGAGCCGTGGCTGGTGGCGCGCGCGAGCTCTCCCCCCAGCACAAGGTCTTCGCGCATCTGTAGGAGTGCTTCGCTGTCGAGGGGACCGCCGAGGGGCGGCGTGCAGACCTGCTGGACGGCCCGAACCGCCTTCTCAGCACGCCAGGGCTTGTCGGCCACCACCGCCACCATGTCGCCCAGGTTGTAGATGGCTTCCACCCCCGGCATGGCCTCGACCTCGGCACGGTTGTCGATGCCGGTGATGGTGCCCTCAGCCAGAGAAGGCGCGGCGACTGCTGCATACCGCATGCCGTCGATGCGCACGTCGATGCCATATTCCGCAGTGGCAAAGACCTTTTCGGGGATGTCCACGCGTGGATGTCGGGTGCCGATGTACTTCCACTGGTCGCGGGGCTTGTAGGTGGGATCGGTGGGCATCGGCAGCGCGGCTGCGGCTGCGGCGAGGGCGCCGAAATCGAGGACCCGACCGGACTCGGCGTGCATCACGGCACCGTTTTCGGTGGTCAGCGTGCTCTTCTCGACCCCCAGCTCGGTCGCGGCCGCTTCGACGAGCATCTCACGGGCACAGGCGGCCGCTCGTCGCATGCCACGCCAGCCGGTGAACCGCACGGCAGTGCTGCCACCGGTGAACTGCATGTTGCCCACCGACACCAGCCGGCCGAAGGTCTGGTCGACGAGGCGGCGAGAGAAGCCGTCCATGGCCGCTTCGCCCATCAGAAAGCCAGCCATCATGTCGCCGACGGTGAAGCCGCTGGTGGAGGGCGCCATCTCGATTGCGGTGCGCGCTGGATCGGCAGACAGCTCATCGAGCACGATCTGCAGGATGCCGGTCTGGGAGCCCTGCCCCATTTCGACATGGGGCGAGAGGATGGTGACGTGGCCCTCAGCGTTGATGAGAATCCACTGAGCCACGAGCTTTGCCCCACGAATCGCCAGCGCTTCGCGTTGTTCGCTTCGCCGGTCATAGGCTGCGATCCAGGCCCCCATGGTGGTCACGCCCAACATCAGCCCACCGCCGGCGACGCCACCAGCAACCATCAAAGCGCGGCGTGTGATGCTCATGGTGTACCCCCGACTTTGGGTGCAGCAGCAGGCGTGGCCTCGAGCAGGGAGGTCGGCGCGGCCTCGGGCGCAGGGACAGGCATCGCACGGGCCGCATCGTGGATGGCGGCTCGGATGCGGTCGTAGCATCCGCAGCGACAGATGTTCGTGATCGCAGCGTCGATGTCGGCATCGGTGGGCGATGGGTTGTCGCGGAGAAGTGCGGCAACAGCCATCTGCATTCCGCTTTGGCAGTAGCCGCACTGCGGGACCTGGTGATCGATCCAGGCCTGTTGGATGGGATGGGGACGCTCCGAAGAACCCAGGGCGTCGATGGTCTGCACGTCTCTTCCGGCGACGGCCGCGATGGGCATCACACAGGAGCGTGTGGGGGCGCCGTCGACGTGCACCGTGCAGGCACCGCACTGCCCGAGACCGCAGCCGAACTTGGTGCCCTGCAGCCCGAGCTCCTCCCGCAAGACCCACAGCAGGGGCGCATCGGCGTCGACGTCCACAGTGTGGGGCTCGCCATTGATGGTGACCTCGGTCATAAAACCTCCGGCGAGCCTGACTCCTCGCCTTCATGGCGTACCGCGAGTGGCCATCCGAGCAACAACCTTCACCATCTTTGCAGCACAACGAGGACGTGCTCCCCTCGGGCATCACAGCCCGTTGTTTTTGAACTCAGATGCCTCAGATTGTCTCGGTCGTGGCAGGACCCTGGCCGCTCCTGTAGAAGGGTCGCCCCTGTGTGCCCCGGAGTCCGCGTGTCCAGCCTCGCTCTTTTGCTGACCACTTCCATCGCCGTTGCTGCCGACGGCTATCAGCAGCCACCAGCCGACATCGCCGCGATCTTGGATGCGGAGTCGCCGCCATCGGTCTCCACCTCGCCCGACGGGCAGTGGATGCTTGAGCAGGCACGGCCGGCTCTGCGCACCATCGATGAGCTCGCGGCGCCCCGCGTGAAGGTCGCAGGCATCAAGCTCGACCCATCCACCCATGGGCCGTCTCGCCCCTATCTGTATCGGGGCCTCCGGATGCAGCGCACCGACGGCAAGGGGCGTGCGATGGAGCTCGAGCTTCCAGACAGCGCACGGGTGTCGAACGTGGTGTGGCACCGAGACTCCGACAAGCTCTTCTTCACCCTCACCGAGGCAGAAGGGCTCTCCCTCTGGTTTGCCGAGATTCCATCCGGGCGGGTGACGCAGCTCACCGAGCCTGTCCTCAACGCTACCTACGGCAATCCGTGTGACTGGCTTCCTGGAAGCGATGGCCTGGTCTGCAAGATGGTCCCGGATGATCTGGGCGACGCACCGGCCGCGGCGAGTCTTCCCACCGGTCCGCGCATCGAGCAGAACCTCGGCCGATCCACCCCGGCCCGCACCTACAGCAACCTGCTCCAGAGCTCCCACGACGAAGCACTCTTCGAGTACTTCCTCACGTCTACACTCGTGCATGTGGGGCTCGACGGCGCCCAGAAGCCCCTGCTTCCGGCCGCGCTGATTGATGAGGCACGAGTCTCGCCCGATGGGAATTGGCTCTTGGTGGGCACCATTGAGCGGCCGTTCTCCTATCAGGTGCCGGTCTCCCGCTTCCCGAAGCGCACGGTGGTGGTTCCACGGACCGATCCGAGCGGCACCGTGGTGCTTGCAGAGCTTGGCCTGGCAGACGACGTGCCGGTGCCCTTCGGCTCGGTGCGCACGGGTCGGCGCAGCATCGGCTGGCGGTCCGACCAGGCGGCCACGCTCGTGATGGTGGAAGCCCTCGATGGTGGCGATGCTGGTGCCGAGTCGGAGTACCGCGACGAGGTGTCGCTGCTCGCGGCGCCATTCGACGGCACCCCCACCGTGCTCTGGCGCTCAAAGCTGCGCTACGGCGGGATCACCTGGGGGGATGGCGAGACGGCCATGGCCGAGGAGTGGTGGTACGACACCCGTCAGGTGCGCACCTGGCACATCGCGCCCGACACACCCAACGCAGAGCCGAGGCTCATCTGGGACCGCAGCTACCAGGACTCCTACAGCGATCCCGGCACGCCGATGATGGAGATTGGTCCGGCAGGCGGCTGGGTAATGGCGCGCACCCCCTCCGGTGAAGTGCTGTTGAGCGGCCGGGGTGCTTCGCCCGATGGGGTGTTCCCGTTCCTCGACCGCTTCAACCTGGAGACGAAGGAGGCCACGCGCATCTGGCAGGCGAAGGCGCCGTATTACGAGACCCTCGTGGAGGTGCTCAACGACGACGCCACCCGCTTCATGACCCGGCGCCAGTCGAAGACCGAGCCGCCGAACTACTACCTGCGAACCGCGGGCAGTGACCGCAGCAAGGCCGTGACCGACTTCGAGGACTGGGCACCCCAGTTCGCCGACGTGAAGAAGCAGCTGCTGGAGTACACCCGCGCCGACGGGCTACCGCTCACGGCCACTCTGTACCTGCCGCCCGGCTACAACGCCGACAAGGACGGACCGCTCCCCACGGTCTTCTGGGCCTACCCGAGCGAATACAAGAGCAAGGCAGACGCGGGCCAGAAGACCCGCAGCGAGAACACCTTCAGCCGCCCGCGCGGCTCGAGCGTGCTGATGATGCTGCTCGCCGGCTACGCGGTGGTCGACGACCCGCAGATCCCCATCATCGGTGAGGGAGACGTGGAGCCCAACGACGCCTATGTGGCCCAGCTTGTGTCGGGGGCCGAGGCCGCGGTGAACACGGTGGTGGAGATGGGTGTGGCCGACCCGCAGCGGCTGCTCATTGGCGGCCACAGCTATGGTGCCTTCACCACGGCCAACCTGCTGGCCCACACCGATCTGTTCCGGGCCGGAATCGCCCGCTCGGGCGCTTACAACCGCTCGCTCACGCCCTTTGGCTTCCAGTCCGAGCAGCGCACCTACTGGGAGGCGACCGACATCTATGTGACCATGTCGCCCTTCACCCATGCGCCCAAGATCGACGAGCCCATCCTGCTGCTGCATGGTGCCGAAGACCCGAACTCCGGCACTTATCCCATGCAGTCCAAGCGGATGTACGCGGCGCTCAAGGGCAATGGTGCCACGGTGCGCTGGGTGGAGCTGCCGCTCGAAGAGCATGGCTACCGGGCCCGGGAGAGCCTCGGACACGCCCTGTGGGAGATGGTCTCCTGGGCCGACACCTACGTGAAGAACGCCGAGCCGCGCAAGGACGTGCAAGAGTAGAGTGCCGGCTTCGGGGAATCTCGCCAGCAGCGGGTGGGCTGTGGCCATGGCGCTCAGCACCGGAGGAGACATGCTCGACCTGCATCCCGTCCTGGCTGGGGTCGCCCTGACTCTGGTGGCGGCCCACGCCACCCCGGCCAGTGCCATCATCATGCGCCACGATGTACCCGAGTCCGACTACCTCGTAGACGCCTCGGACCATCCGTATCTGGTGGACCTCTTCGAGCCGGGCGACTGCCTCGGAACGCTGATCCGCGACGATGCAGTCCTGACCGTGGCCCACTGTGCGGTCGACCTGAAGCGCAGCGACACACTCACCTTCGCCGGGGTTGCGCACGGCATCGCGGCCATACGCATCCACCCCGACTACCGGGGCTTCCGCGACGACATCGCCATGGTCTTTCTGACGGAGCCGGTGGTGGGCATCGAGCCGGTGCCCGTCTATCGGGGAAGCGACGAGGCTGGTGCTGTCCTCACCCTCGTGGGCCGGGGCATCCATGGCACCGGGCAGTCTGGAGAGCGCGGCGGTGAAGATGACGGGCAGCTGCGGCGGGCCACCAACCGAGTCCACAGCGCCAGTCGGCACTGGCTCGAGGTGGTGTTCGACGCGCCGGGTGATGTGGGGGTGCTGCCCCTCGAGGGCGTGGGCGCCGCTGGAGACAGCGGGGGTCCAGCCTTCATCGACACGCCCACGGGACCGCAGCTTGCGGGACTGAACTCGTGGGGAGAAGGGGGCCGAGGGGTCCGGGTGGGGGAGTATGGCGCGAGGGACTACGCCACGCGGGTGTCGCGGCAGCTGGACTGGCTCGATGGAGAGCTCTCAGGCAACCCCATCGGCCCGAGCCGGACCGGGAA
>CAJWOS010000495.1 GCA_913044235.1 uncultured Pseudomonadota bacterium | reverse complement strand
AATCGACTCACCCGCCACTCCGATGTAGCTCTCCTGGCCGCCACTCCGCACACCACCCCAGATCATTCGAGCGCCTGCCCCCCCGAGACTGAGGCCCGACTCGAACCGACTTCGCTGGAGAGAAAAGCCCTCATGGATGCCCACCTCGGGAGTGGTGGCCTGAAAGCGCCCCGACACGTCGGCGCCCAGCTGCACACAAGCCGGACGGGCCTCCTCGAACTCCCAGTCCATCTGTACGGGAATGATCGGCGTGGTGAGCACGAGGCAAGTCAATGGGTTCATGGCAACACGCCGTCCAGGAGGTACTCCGCCCCAAGTAGTGGCCCTTCCGTCTCAAGCAGGCTCACAAAGATCTCATGGTCCGACACGAGACGCTCCAAATCGGAGCGCGCCGCGGACAACAGCTCGACCTCCAGCGCCTCTGAGCCGCCACCTGAGTCGATGTCTGCCAGGATCACCGAGCGGGACGACAGGCCGGTCATCGTTCGTGCGCGCGCATGGCTCGCCGCTAGCGACCGTGCGAGGTCATGCCCGAGGTCGGCGAGGTCCTGCTCGTCGATGCTTCCCTCTACCCACTCTTCCACGATGTCGAGATGATCGACATCTTGAAAGTAGGATGTCCAGCTGAGCGTCTTCCAGGACAAGCCATCCACTCGCGTGGTCACATGGAGCGGGTCGGCATCGGGACGGGTCCAAAGCTGCTTTGCAGCCTGCTCCACACGCAAGTGGTTGCTCGAAAACACGCCCATGGCTCGGTTGGGGCGTCCCGGAAAGGCCGGCGCGTCGATGACCTCCCGCATCTGGAGAAGTGCATCGTCCGTTGTCTCATCGAGACCACGGTCCCACAAAACCACGAACCGCAGTGCCGCGAGGCTCGACACTCCAGAACCCAGGCGGCGCGCGGCGTCGAGCATCCGAAAGTTGGTCGGAAGCGCCATCCGTTTGGTGAGTTCAGTCAGAATCCGCTCTTCATCTATTGTGAGCGACACGAGGCTTGTGTCGGGGCCGAGCTGTAGCCGTCGAACCCCGTCGACATCCTCCGGCGCATACCGGTTGACCTTTTTCTGTTCCGCACCTTCTTCCAGCGACTCTTCAAAGAGCTCAGTGAGCCAGGTTCCCCAGTCTTCGGTGCTGGACACCTGTGCCGCAGCGATCGAGACGGCTGCAGCGGGCTCCAGTCCGTCCAGATAGCCGCCTGCCACTGCAACGAGGGCGTTCTGCCGACAGGTCTCGCTGCAGCCCGGGAGATCTGCCATCAAGACCGACATCGCGAGGGCGAGGCGCCGCAGGTCGAGGATCCATGGCCCGTAGCCGGCTGCGTCCAGGTCCACGAACTCCACAGTGAGGGGTGGTTCTGGCTCCGCAGCACTCGGGTTGGTGCGGCAGACTGTGGCGTTCTCCGGGTGCGGATCCCCAAAGATCAGCACTGCAGTGGCATCCGGTACATTCAGGAAGCGGGTGCTCGGCCCCCCGTGCGTGGGACGCTCGAGATCGGCAAAATGCAGCGCGACCGAGCCGCGCATGAAGTCGTACCGATCACGACCCATGCTGGCGAACTTCTCGGCAACGACCGGCGCATCCCGGTACAGCCAGATTCGGTTGTCATCGACCAACACACCCTGGACGAATGCCGCGCGTGAATGGTCCTCAACATCGGCGCATCCCGCAATAACAGCGGACCAGAGGCCTATGACAGCGTGTGCGTGCTTCATGGGCGCCACCCTATCGAACGAAGGTTCGGAAACCGTGTCATCTATATGGCACGACGGTGTCGTTGCAGCAGCGCCCACTTGAAGGACCGGCATGCACTCCGAGTGCGGGCATCCTGCGTCCCATCCCTTTGGGCAGCGCAAAGACCACCGCGCACGCAATCCATCCGATCCGCGGATGGAACGGATGCAAGCCCGTGGCAGCGGAGCCGAGAACCGCACGCGTGCGCTCGATGTCCCTGCGCCGATGCGACCACAGGCCGGGGAGACTGGTTGGAATCCACCCGCATCCAAGCACTCTGGGTCGCTGTACCGGCCTTTGCACAGCGCCAGGCAAAGACGGCAAGACAGCTGCCAAACAGTTGACTCCACACGCGCCGGGTGGGCTTTGTGTTCAGCTGCCAGCGCTCCGGCACCAAAATGGCGATGAGGGTCCTCGATAAAGCCCATGAAACCGGTTTCTTTCACGAAAATCACGTCGTATTCGTCCACGACTTCCAGCTGCGGTCCGATGCCACCCTGCGCTCGGTCATCCAGCTCACTCCCGCGCCAGTCCAGGTGTTCAAGCCCATCTGCGACAGTCACACCGCCGCGGATGGGCTCAGGCAATTTCCACGCAAGCGGGCTGCTTCGACGCGGTGTTGGAGACCGAGCTGCCAAGCCCCCGCCGGCTGATGCTCGTCATCGACACCTTGGGGATGGGCGGGGTGGAGCGATACGTCGTGACCGTGGGCAACCGTTGGGCCGAGCAGGGCGTTGAGGTCACCGTGATCTCTGAGCGTGGAGAGCAAGTCGAGCGAATCCATCCTCTCGTGCGGCACGTCGATGGTCCCTACGACGAAGTGCGCGCCACGCTCCCTCGGGCCGCGATGCATCTGCAGCCGATCATTCCGCAGACCCGCCCCGACTGCATCATCACAAACAGCCTCGCGACCGCCCTCGTCGCCCGCACCGCTCGTGCATCGCGTACCCACTGCGAACGTTTGGCATGGCGGGCCTGCCGACCGCCACATCCGAGTGGCCCGGCCGATGGCACTGGTCGATCGCGTTGTGGCGGTATCCCCAGATGTGAAGAGCCGTCTCGTGGCCGCAGACTGGTCGGTATCAACGGTGATGGTGGTGCACAATGGCATTGACTGCAGGCCCTTCGAGCCACCCGATGCTGCGACTTGCCTGCGCATTCGCCGAGAGCTCGCTGCACCCGATCCCGACCACATCTTGGTCGGCACAGTCGGCCGACTTACCGCCCAGAATGCTCAGCACCACATCTTCGCCATGGCCGCGCGTCTGCGCGATTCCCATCCACGCATTCGCTTCGCACTGGTAGGGACCGGCGCACGCGCAGAGGAGCTTCGGACCCTCGGTGAGACCCTCGGGGTGAGCGACCGTGTGCTCCTCGCCGGTCAGCGCGTCGACATTCCCCAGATCCTCAGCTCGGTAGACCGGTACCTGAGCTGCTCCGACTGGCCTACCTGCTGCCGCGACGCGCACCGAGGGGGCGGCACAACTGTTCACACCCGATACCGGCATGGTCGTCCCCGTAGGCTGCGCAGATGCT
The DNA here is from genome assembly GCA_913044235.1 of uncultured Pseudomonadota bacterium. Lineage (GTDB taxonomy): Bacteria > Myxococcota_A > UBA796 > UBA796 > UBA2385 > CAJWOS01. The sequence continues at coordinate 2,318 of CAJWOS010000495.1, read as the reverse complement.
TTGACCGGTTCGCTCGCCACTCTGGTCGACCACAAAGAACGCCGAGAAGCGATGGGGTGCGCCGCACGTGCCCAGGCACGAGCACAAGCACACTTCAGCCACACCCGAATGGTGGGCCAGCGCACGGCGGCGACCCAAAGCGTGGCCCGCCGCGCAGCCGAGCCCAGCCCGAACTGAGCGCACATCGGGCTCCAATGGGTGCCCAGAGCAGCGCGAACGCGTCCCGCTCAGTTCAGGTAGTACCGATGCGTGCGGGTGGTCTTTCCCCGCTTGATCTTCACCGTAAACGAGTTCTTTCGGCGAATCGCCGCCCAGATTCGCAGCCCTTGGGCGTAGCTGGTGACGCTCTTGCCATCGACCTCGAGGATCACATCTTTGGAGCGAAAACCGCTGGCTCGAAGCGGACTTTTGCAGGGTACGCGCAGGAGCCGGACCCCCCGGTTTCGACCGGACTTGGTCTTCGCCCACTTCACCCGCGCGAGCTGGTCTGCCGCACTCGCGTTCGACGTGTACTTCTCAATGAGGCTCTTCTTCACACGCCACTTCTTCGGGCCAAGCTGGGTAATGCCCCGAGCTTCGGGAACGCATCCGGTTGTGGTGCTGGCGGGAGACTCCGCCTGGAGTGCCGGCTCGCCGTCGCTCTCGACTGCAGGATCAATCTCCGCCGCCGGTTCAGCATCGAGTGCCGGCTCCGGCTCCGGCTCCGGCTCAGGCTCAGGCGCCGGCGCAGGCTCAGGCGCCGGCGCAGGCTCCATCACTGTCACCGGCGCCTGCACCGTCGGCTCCATCACCACGGTCTTGGCCGGTGTGATCCAGAGGTACGCCCCCACGAGGACCACCACCATCCCGATCATCAGCAGCACTGCCCCACCCAGGACTGCCATGACCACAGATGATGTTCGAGCATCCGACATACGGGGTCCCGTGCGCGTCATTCCGATCGGATCGGGCTCGTCGCCGCCCTCGGAGATACGTCGCCGTTATCCCACGGAGCACCTGGATCGTGTCCACCCCCAACCGCGCCCCTGTATTCGTACTGGGGGTTCACCGCAGTGGCACCACCTGGCTCACGCAGTCTCTGGCACGGCGCGGTGCCTGCCACCCGTTCACTGTGCGTCATCTCTTGAGCGCGGTCGAACACAAAGTCCACACGCTTCGGTCCACCACCGAGCGCCTCCACGCCGCCGGCGTCCGAACCCGTCCGGGAGACGACTTGACCGTGGAGCCCACGACCAGTGAGGAATACGGCTACCTCCTCGCACTGGAATCGGGCTCCAGCCGAACCACCGCGCGCAGTGTGGCAACCCTGCGAGACACGATCGCGATGCTCCAACGAGAGCGTCCCAACCATGCCCCGCTGCTGCGAAATCCATGGGACTACGCAGCGACCCACAAGCTCGCACAGTGGTTTCCTGATGCGCACTTCGTCTTTGTCCATCGGGATCCCGTGGCCACGGTCGGGTCTGCCGTCGAGATGTTTCAGGCCTTCTGGCGCGAACCCCATCCCTATGGTCTGCTTATGTCGCCCCGCTACCGGCGGGCCTGGAAGCGCTCCTGGCAGCGCACGATGTTTCAAGCCGCTGCCCGCCGACCCCACTTTGTGGCACGGCTGGTCGCCGCGGGCACCGCGTTGGCCCACCGAGCGCACCTCACGGATGCCTCCGGACTCGATCCCACTCGCACCACTCACGTTCGATACAACGACCTCATCGCAGATCCAGCCCGTCGGGTGGATGCCGTATTGGAGCGTCTCGGAATCCCCACGGACGGTGCACCGCCAGACTTCGCACGCACACGCAGTCGGTCCGGTCGCTCGTGGTTGCAGCCGCTGGAGTCGAGCCTTCTGCGCCGAACCGCGCGATACCGACACCAGCGAGCGCTGCAGCCCACCACCGACTAAACCCCTCTCATCCCCGGAGGCGCCATGTCTGAAGATTCTCCCAGCGACGGCTTCGTCATCCGCACACGCCGCAAAGCCATCGGATGGTCGCGCCGCGAGCTGGCCCACCGCGCCGGCATCGACCCACGCGTGGTGCAGCTGATCGAGCTCGATGAATGGACCGACGGCGACGCTGTCGGTCGCGTTCGTGCCGTACTGATGCGCGCAGAGTCCGGCGAGCGCGATGTGATGCTACCCCCTCCAGAGATCCCAGAGGGCGCTACCATCGCAGGCGTTGGTGGGCCTGTGGGTGAGGCCTGAGCCGGCGTTTCCCCTGAACTTTTGTACTGCGGTGAATGGAAGCGGCCTGGGATGGTCTCAAGGTCGAGCGGGTTGCACCCACAATCCGATTGCTTCCGCCGCCTGATCGATCGCCGCC
>CAJWOS010000494.1 GCA_913044235.1 uncultured Pseudomonadota bacterium | reverse complement strand
ACCAAAGAGCATGAGGTCGGCGAGGGGGCGCTTGATGTGTTTCAGCACCACGCGGCCCATCTCCCGTGCACCATACTCGGGCTTGTAGCCCGCCTCGGACATCCAGGCGCGTCCGCTCTCGGTGACCTCGAGCGTGACGTTCCGTTCCGCGATCTGGTCGGACAGCTGGGCGACGAACTTGTCGACGATGCGCGTGACCACCTCTCGCGGGAGTGGGCCGAACTTGACCAAGGCGTCGAGTCGGTTGCGGAACTCGGGCGAGAAGGTGCGAGAAAGAGCCGCATCCTGCTTGTGTTCGCCACCGCGTGAGCCAAATCCGACCGTGCGAACGCTGGCGTCGCGAGCGCCGGCATTGGTGGTCATGATGAGCACCACGTTCCGGAAGTCAGCTTTTTTGCCATTGTTGTCGGTGAGCGACGCATGGTCCATGACCTGCAGCAGCAGGTTGTAGATGTCCGGGTGCGCCTTTTCAATCTCGTCCAGCAGCAGCACACAGTGTGGATGCCGGTTCACGGTCTCTGTGAGCAAGCCGCCCTGATCGAAGCCGACGTAGCCTGGAGGGGCTCCGATGAGACGACTCGCGGTGTGTCGCTCTTGGTACTCGGACATGTCGAACCGCTGGAATGACACGCCGAGCACGTTGGCCAGCTGTCTGGCCAGCTCGGTTTTGCCCACACCGGTGGGGCCAGCAAAGAGAAAGCTGCCCACGGGCTTGTCGGGATCGTTCAGGCCGGCACGAGACAACTTGATCGCGCTTGCGACGGCATCGACTGCTTGATCTTGACCGAAGAGAACCTTCTTCAAGTCGACCGTCAGGTCGCCCAGTTGTTCCTTCTCGGCATCGCTTACGCTCTTTTTGGGAATGCGTGCGATCCGTGCGATGGTGTCTTCGATATCGTCGATTGTGACGACTTTCCGGTCTGCCAGGCGCACCGCTGCTCCGGTCTCGTCGAGCACATCGATGGCCTTGTCGGGCAGGTGGTTGTCGTTGATATGCTTCGCGGCGAGGCGTGCTGCGGCCTCGACCGCATCCGCTTCGTAACTTAGCTTGTGGTGCTCTTCGTAGTGCTTCTGCAGCCCCTTGAGAATGTCGATGCACTCTTCGATGGTGGGCTCGCCGACTTCGACGACCTGGAAGCGGCGAGCGAGTGCGCGGTCTTTTCCGAATGCCTGCTTGTGCTCTTTGTGGGTGGTGGAGCCGATGCAGCGCAGCCGGCCTCCTTGCAGCGCAGGCTTGAGGAGGTTTGAAGCGTCCATGGTGCCACCCGAGGTGGCTCCGGCCCCCACGATGGTGTGGATTTCATCGATGAAGAGGACGGCATCCTCGCGGTCTTCGAGCGCTCGAATGACCGCTTTGAGACGCTCTTCAAAGTCGCCGCGGTATCGAGTGCCAGCGAGGAGTGCACCCATATCGAGGGAGTAGACGAGGTTGTTTTTGAGTGGGGTTGGAACGTCGTCATCGTGGATGCGGCGTGCTAGCCCTTCCACAATGGCGGTTTTCCCCACGCCGGGGTCGCCCACGAGCAGCGGGTTGTTTTTGCGCCGACGGGCCAGCACATGCACGATTCGTTCAACCTCGAGGTTCCGCCCGATCAGGGGGTCGATGTGACCCTCTGCCGCCCGCGCAACGAGCTCTTCAGTGTAGGCGGCGAGTGGATCGTCCTCGTCGTCGTTCTCGGTCTCGGAGTCGATGTCAGGACCACCGGCTGAAGCGGCTTTGCGTTGCTTCATACCGGAAACGCCCTTTCCCTTGCCGTGGGAAAGGTACGTGGTCACGTCGACGCGGCGGACGCCCTGGGCGTTCAGCAGGTAGACCGCCATGCTCTCATCTTCGCGGAGAATCTCGGTGAGCACAGTGGGACCATCGAGTTCTTCGCGCTTGTTGGACTGGACGAAGAACATCGCGCGCTGCAGCACGGTGCCGAAGGCAATCGACTGAGCCGGCTCGACGTCTTCACCCTCTGGAAGCTGTTCCATCTCGGCATCGAGGAACTCTTCGAGCGCTTTTTCGAGCTTGCTCAACTTCACCCCGAGCGCTTCGAGCATCGCGGCTGTGTCGGGGTCATGGAGGAGTGCCAGCAGGAGATGTTCGAGCGTGAGCATCTCGTGGCGGCGCCGGGCGGTGTCTTCGACCGCTCGAGAAAGCGCGATTCGAAGGTTGTCGGCGACCTTGATCTTCATGGTGGGGATCCCGGATGGGGGGGCGGGCATACAGCCCGTGCGGGGAGGCGCGGTGAGCGGAGAAGGGGAACACGAACCGAGTGCGGATCACTCCGGTTCGGCAGTGAGCAACAGGGGGTAGCCTTCGGAGCGAGCCAGGGAAACGGTCCGTGTGGCCTTGGTCTCGGCCACTTCCTTTGAGTACACGCCAGCGATCCCGGCGCCCTCGTTGTGGACCGTGAGCATGATTCGTGTGGCTTCGGCTTTCGAGCGTCGAAAGATTCCCTCAAGCACGTACACCACGAACTCCATCGGCGTGTAGTCGTCGTTGTGCAGCAGGACTTTGTATCGGCGAGGCCGCTCGACCCGGTCGCGTACAAGCGTCCCGGTTTCGCGTTCGCCCCGCCGAGATGGAGGAGGCTTCTTTTTTTTGTCACCGGCCATGGCGACTCCGGGGCTAGCAGCGAGTCGAAGTGTGTTTCGGGCTCGCTGCATCGGTAGGATCAAGGGAGCGCATGACAACCCAAAGGTGTTCATACCGACATGATGAAATGAGGATTCCGCTCAACTCGGCATCCCAACCTGGGTGTCCGATGCTCGGAGCCGCCGAGAACCGACCACTCGGCCGACGACATTCGAGACAGCATGCCACGGCCAGGCGGCGGCGGGGGAGAGTGCACCGGGGCAGGTGGAGCGCACGATGGCGTCGACAGCCACCGCGAGCGCCTCGTCGTTGCCGCTATGCACTTTGATGGCGAGGCCGGTCCGAGCTGCGGGCCAGGCCACGCAGAAGACACCCAAAGCACCGATTTTACCCACAAATGGGCCCTGCGCGCGTTGTGCTACGGCGAGATCGATGCGACCTGCGCCCGAGGTGAGCTCGGGATGATCCGACATCGCGTGCCCGATGCGGCCCAGCAGCGGATCGGTGTCAGGGTCGTCCATTGCGACCGCCAGGTGGGCCCAAGCCAGTGCCATGTGGTGCATCGACATCCAGAATGTTGGAAGTCCGCAACCGTCGATCGCAGTCGGGTGCTCGGTTCCTGTGAAGCGCCGCACGGTCTGTACAACCCGCTGTTGCATCGGATGCGTCAGCGCGAGGTAGTCGTGGGTCGACCAGCCGTTTGCGAGACACGCCCAGAGCATCAGTGTGTGCTTGCCGGAGCAGTCGTTGTGCAGCGCGGATGGGGCGTTGCCGCTTCGGATGAGCCTCTGCGATTCCACCGAATCGAGCGGTCGCTCCGCACCGCACATGAGCTGCGATGCATCGAGGTCAGCGCGTGCAAGCAGGCGCCGCACTACAGTGAGGTGCTCGTCGCCGCCGGAGTGACTCGCTGCGCCGATCGCCAGCTCTTCGTCTGAGAGGGAGCGGGCAGTGAAAGGCGTGTTTTCGCTATGCCCGGAGGCATCGAGGGCCTCGAGGACCGCGAGCAACTGAAACGGCTTTGCGGCGCTCCGCCAGAAGGTCTGGTGGCTCCCGTCTTCGTCCAACAGGACCACGGGTTCACCACCGGATGCGGGGAACGAAATGGCGGCCGTACTCACCCCGTGTCGGGCTTCGAGCCGGCCACCGCGAAGTTGCTCGACGTGCATGGCTTCTACGTACCTCGGTAGGCCACACATGTAAGCCCTCAATCGCGCCAGAGTGAAGCGGGACACGCAGGCTGCGAAGGGTGGCTCGAAGCTTGCCGCGTGCATGCTCGTGTCGATTCGATGTTGCGCCGCTGGGCTGAGATGGGAGCGCACCGGGGAACGGGCTACGTCTGGCTCCTGGAGGATGCAATGCGGTGGAACGAAGGCAGCGAGGCTGTCACGAACGGAATTCGGGTGCAGGTGCGCAGCGTGTACCTGTCGGAACGCTCCGATCCGGCGCACCATCACTGGATGTACGCCTACCGGGTCACCATCTCAAACGAAGGCAACACCCCGGCGCGACTGGTCTCGCGGCATTGGATCATCACGAACTCGCATGGGGTTCAGGATCACGTGAAGGGCCCAGGCGTGGTGGGTGAGACGCCCAACTTGAGCCCCGGAGAGACCTTTGAGTACACGTCGGGATGTCCCCTCGACACGGCGATGGGAACGATGCACGGCACGTACCGAATGGTTTCGCCCGATGGTGATGCATTCGACGCGGAAGTGGCGCCCTTCACCCTTGCCGAGCCATTTGCAGTGAACTGAGCCGCCGCTCGCGCTGTAGGGATTGTCATGAAGCGTGCAGAAAAATGTTCACGGATCCATGCGCAGCTCGAGGCGCTGTACCCCGTCACGCCTGTGCCGCTAGAACACTCTGACCCGTTCACGCTCCTGGTGGCCGTGATGTTGTCGGCGCAGACGACAGACAAGAAGGTCAACGAGGTCACGCCCGCCCTCTTTGCAGCGGCACCCGACCCCGCGGCGATGGCTTCGCTCGAGGTCGACGAGATTCGGCATTACATTCGCGCGATCGGCCTTGCGCCGACCAAGGCGAAGAACCTTCGTCGGATGGCGGAGCTGCTGATCGAGCGCCACGATGGGGAGGTCCCGGCAGACGAAGCAGCACTCGAAGCGCTGCCCGGCGTGGGCCACAAGACCGCCAGCGTGGTGATGGCTCAGTCGTTTGGGGTGCCGTCTTTCCCGGTCGATACCCACATCCATCGGCTCGCATGGCGCTGGGGGTTGAGCTCAGGCAAGAACGTGCAGCAGACCGAGAAGGACCTGAAAAGGTGCTTTCCGAGGGAGAGCTGGAACAAGCTGCACCTGCAGATCATCTTCTTTGGCCGCGAATACTGTGCTGCGCGTCGCCACGACTGGGAGACCTGCCCCATTTGCTCGTGGGCCGGTTCGAAGACCCGTCGTGCCGAAGAGGCCAAGAAGCATGCCTCACCCAAGCGGAAGCGCAGAGCGAGATAAGGGCCCGCCTCGCAGCGCGGAGGGGAAGTGGAACTCGCAGTCTTTCAGGTTTTGGCCCTACTTCTGGTGGCCGCGGTCGTGGGCATGGGAGCGCGAACACTGAGGCTGCCCTACACACTCGCGTTGGTGGTTGCTGGAATCGCTCTCGGGGTGGTGCATGTGCCTGAGCTCCAGACAGTGCATCTCACCCCCGACCTCCTCTTGGCAATCTTCCTCCCGGCGCTGCTGTTCGAAGCGGCCTACCATGTCGAATTCTCCAAGTTCCGCCGAAACGCCGGGCTCATCATGCTGCTGGCGATTCCTGGTGTGATTCTTTCGGTGGTGATCGCCGCACTGTTGAGCTGGCCGCTCCTTCGGGTGACGGGCCTTCCGCTCCCGCTGGGAGCATGCTTTTTGCTGGCCACCATGATTGCCGCGACCGATCCCATTTCCGTATTGGCCCTGTTTCGCAGCCTGGGCGTGAATCGGCGGCTCTACCTACTGGTGGAAGGAGAAAGTCTGCTCAACGATGGGATTGCGGTGGTCGCATTCATCATCG
>CAJWOS010000493.1 GCA_913044235.1 uncultured Pseudomonadota bacterium | reverse complement strand
GTCTCGCTCATCCCATGACTCCCACTGTGAGGCTAGCCACCCGCACTGTGGGCATGCCCTGGCTGACTGCCACCGACTGACCGGCTTTGCCGCACGTCCAGCCACCGTCGTCTAATTTCATGTCGTTGGCCACCATGTCGATGCGAGAGAGCGCTTCGGGACCGTTGCCGATGATGTTCACGTCTTTCACCGGCCTTGTGAGCTTCCCGTTTTCAATCAGGTAGCCGTGGCGCATGTAGAACGAAAAGTCGCCGGCTCCGATATTGACCTGTCCATTCTGGAAGCTCACACAGTACAATCCTCGGTCGACCGACGCGATGACCTCTTCGGGCTGGTGAGGCCCCGACATCATCAGTGTGGCACGCATGCGCGGCAGGGGTGGATGGCGAAACGACTGCCGTCGGCCCGAGCCCGTCGGTTTGACCCCGTAGTGGCGAGCACTGATCTCGTCGTGGATGTAGCTTCGAAGCACCCCATCCTCAACGAGAACCGTACGTTGACCGAGGTTCCCTTCGTCATCAACATTGACAGCACCGCGACTGTTTTCAATCGTGCCATCGTCCACGATTGTGACCTGGTCACTCGCAATCTGGGCCCCCAACTTGTCGGCGTAGATGCTGGTGCGCTTCCGGTTGAAATCGGCCTCCATCCCGTGGCCGATCGCCTCATGGAGCAGAATCGCAGACGGGCCTGCAGCCAGCACCACAGGCATGTCGCCAGCAGGCGGCTTGCCGGCGTCGAGCAGGAACAAAGTGCGGTCGACCGCCTCGCGCACAAGCAACGCCTGCTTCGCTTCGTCGTAGAACTCCATCCCTGCGCGCGCCGCGATGTTGTGGCCACTCGAGTCGGTGACTTCGCCCGACTGGGCTGTACACCGAACCATCCCGAGCGTCATCGGCCGGTAGTCCTGATAAAGACGTCCATCGGGACGAACAACCATCACCACCGAGGCGGCGTCTTGTAGGTACGCGTCGACCCTCTTGACGCGCGCATCGCGAGCAAACGCCGACTGCTCCCATGCACGAACCATCTCGACCCGGTCGTTCATCCCGACACTCGGCCACGGCACGCGCACCGGACTTCGGTCGACGAGGTGCCGGCCACGCGGCGCAGCCGCGACCCGCCCTGGCGTGGCACGCGCAATCTCAGCCGCTGCCCGGGCTGCAGCGACCAGTGCTTCCTCTCGGAGGTCCTCGCTATAGGCGTAGCCTACCTGATCCCCCACCACGACGCGGACTCCCATGCCCAGGTCGACATGGGTGTTGGCCTGGTTCACCTTCTTGTCGGTGAGAGCCAACGAGGTGGACTGCGTGTGCTGAAAGAAGAGGTCACAGTCATCGCCTCCGCGAGACAGCGCCGCGTTCATGACGCGTTGTAGCACGCCCGAGGAAATCCCCAACTCGGCGAAATGCTCTCCAGGAGCACCTTCAGGACGGGCCAGACTCATAATTTCCTCGGTGGTGGCTGTACGAAGCAGGTGCGCCCGACTCAAAGCAACAGGCTGGTCGTGTTGTGCGACCCACTTGCCCTTCTTTTACCCCAGGTGTCGCCCGGCAACCCTGGAACCACCCAGAATCCTCGCACAATCTGGAATCCTCTGCGCGGCAAGACGCGCCAGATTCAACTGGGCCTGTGCCCGGCGTAGGTTGTGCTGTCCCGGTTGCGGATAGCGTTCGCGGTCTTCGCGAAAATAGCTGTTGAGAAGAGCATCCCTCGCAAATCGAGCAGCCAGTTCCAAGCAGATCCGCACGGGCGCAGTCGCCAAAGCCCCCCGCTCATGGGTCGACAACGCCGGTGCTGTCGACAGGAAGCCCTCCGCACTCGCCTCGAAGATCGCAAGGTCGAAGACCACCGCCGCCGGGTCGTCTTCCCCTGCGGGATTGCACCAGGAGCGCCACATATCCCCGAGCTCGCACGCCAGCTCCATGGGGCCGATTGTGTCGAGATCGAGCAGACACACTGCTCGCCGGCGGTCCGCATCGAACCGAAGGTTGCTGATCTTCAGGTCGCCGTGGCAGATCCGCTCCGGTAGTCCCATGACAGCGGAGGTCTTCGACCATTCTTCGAGAACCGCCACCGCAATAGACTCCACATCGCTGAAGAGTGCATGGTCCGTGCTGGCAGAAAGCGCATCACGGAGCTCCGTCATGCGTGCCGAAGTGTCGTGGATTCTTCGAACCGGTGCATGACGAGGGGCATTCCAGCCATCAAGAGCCGCATGAAACCGACCCACCAGGTCCGCGCCCGCGTGGGCCTGGTCGAGGTTTTCAATCCGATGCACGGTGGTGCCCTCGACAAAAGACAGCATCCGCCAGCAGCCCTCCCCTTCGCCCACTTCTGCGTGGGGCACCCATAAGCGCCCATTGGCAGTAGGAATGAGGGAGGGAGTCTCGAGGCCACAAGCCTTCAGACGGTCGGTGAGTAGCTGTATGTCGAGCTGCACCTCTGCTGCAAAGACCGGATTCACCCACTGCAGGATTCCGGCGACCGGCTCTCCGACACACCAAGTGCCGTTGATCAACCCAGGATCACCGACCGGACGGACCGCTCCTGCGACATTCCAAAGGGACGCCACTTGGCGTGCCCGTTCAAGGGTTGGCGGCATCTGTGCACACTCCATTTTTGGGCGCAGAAAAGTAGCACGGACCGCCACACAGCGACGCGCCGCAGCCCGCGCCTTCGCATACGAGATGAGAAGAACCAAACAGAAGACGAGCACAACCGCACTAGATCGGCTAACCGGGGGGTGAATCTGCCCCAGGGAGGTACGATAATGAATCGCACCGGAATCCGGCTTGCAGCAATGACCGCAATCGTTGCGGTCGCGATCACTGCCTGCAAGAAACCTGAACCACCACCACCACCACCGCCGCCGCCGGCACCGGCTCCTCCGCCGCCGCCGCCACCGCCGCCGCCGCCACCGCCGCCCATCAAGGCATCGCTGTCGCGCGTGAGCTTTGACCTGGACTCGTCCTTCCTCAACCGGCAGACCAAGTCGGCACTGCAGGAAGTGGCAAAGGTGATGCAGGAGCATCCCGAAGTTCGGATCGAAGTGCAGGGTCACTGTGATGAACGTGGTACCACCGGCTACAACATGGGCCTCGGCTCTCGTCGTGCAGCCGCGGTCCATAAGTTCCTCAAGGCCAACGGCGTGGAATCGAGCCGCATCGCCACCGTGTCGTACGGGGAAGAACGTCCCCTGGCCAACGGCAACTACGAGTCGGCTTGGAGCCAAAACCGTCGTGCCGAATTCCGCGTCACATCGGGCAACCGGTACGCCGTGGGCACCACGAGCAACTGACTTCGCAGCGTCGCTCGACCACCTCGAGCGGCGTTCCGAAAGCGCGACGCCCCCAGCCGGTTCCGGTTGGGGGCTTTCTGCTGGTCTCGCCTCACTCAGGACGGTCGTGAAAACCGGTCGTCAACCGGCGGACCGCTGGCACCGTGGCTGATGGCCCGCCCAGTCGCTGCGAGATGGTGCAACAGACGCCAGCTCATCCACACATCCGTGCCCTCTCCGCCCAGCTCTGCGGCCGTGCGGGGAGCGTCGTCCAGAGCATCCTTGAGTGACTGCAACAGGGAAAGCGCAACTTTCGCACCGCGCTTGCCGCCTTCCACTCCGGGCTGATGGTACGCGTTAATGTCCACCAGCTCAGCGTAAAAGCCCACCGCACGCTCGAACAGAGCCACGAGCTGTCCCACGCTTCGAGCGCTCGCATCCCGGACCTGGATCGATACGGTCGGACGCCCACGCTCACGCAACGCAGCACGGGTACCCAAGAGAAAGCCCACGAGATGGTCGTCTGCGAAAAACCCATCATCGACGGGAACCCTCGGGCCCTGCAGCCGTGTGTCGATGAAGTGCACGAACGTATCGTTCCGCCCGTCACGGACCTGCTGCACATACGCATGCTGGTCCGTGGAGCCCTTGTTTCCATAGACCACAAGTCCCTGCTCTACCAGCGCTCCACTGCGGTCCAAGCGCTTGCCGATACTCTCCATGATCAGCTGCTGTAGATATTTTCCGAGCAATGCAAGTCGGTCACGGTACGGGAGCATCACAAGCGCGCGATCGCCACGGCCTTCCCCCGCCGCGAACCAAGCCAACGCGAGCTGCATCGCGGGGTTTTCGTGCGCTTCCGGCCGTCGAGTGACCGCATCCATGGCCCGTGCACCATCCAGAAATGCTCGCCAGTCCCATCCACACAGAGCCATTGGAACCAGTCCAACGGGGCCTGTGACACTGGTTCGTCCCCCCACCCAGTCGTAGATGCCAAACACCTGCCGCCACGGTGCCGCAGGGTCTCGTGCAAGTCGGTCCAGCTTTGACCCTGGACCCGTAATCGCGATGGCATGCTCATGGAACGGCAGCCCAGCGTCTCGGTAGGCAGCCTGCGTTGCCAGCATTCCGTTGCGGGTCTCCGGTGTGCCGCCGGACTTGGACACCACGAGCACCACGGTGCGAGCAAGATCGATGCCGCCCAGGGTCGCAGCCATTCCTTCTGGATCGGTGTTGTCGAGACAGTGCAGCGTGCGCGGGTCAGATCGCGAGGCCAGCGCACGGGCGAGGAACTGCGGTCCAAGTGCTGAACCACCGATACCCACCAGCAAAACGGTGTTCCAGGAGCTCGGAGCGAGCGGTCCAGCGTCGAGTACCTCGTGCGTGTAGTCGATCGCAGCACGCAGTTGGGGATCCGGCGCCAGGCTGGAGTCACGCAGCCAGTAGTGCCCTACGCGACGGCCCTCATCCATATTGGCCACTGCGCCCGCCTCCAGCTCCACCATCGCCCGGTGCGCGCGAGCCACAGTCTCTGCAGTGGGTCTCGTGCCTCCTTTCGGACCATCGATCAGGTCGAGGACGAAGTCGAGCTGGGGCTCTCGATAGATTTGTGCGCGTGTCATGGCCCTACCTCCGCAATCCCGAGCTTCACAACTTGCTCCCCACTGGAGTCCACCACGTCAAACTTTATGAGCGCCACACCGTCATCGCCGGGGTCACCGGCCCAGATGCGAGTCGATAGCGCACTTCCATTGAGGACAGGCCGCGCCCAGCGCAGGCCGAGGCGGCGCAGACGCAACGGATCTCCGTTTCCGACCGCATCGAGCACCGTGCGCCCTGTCATCGCCATGGTGCAGAGCCCGTGCAGGATCACATCCGGAAGTCCACCGGCTCGAGCCACCGCCGCGTCGAGGTGAATCGGATTGCGGTCGAGCGATGCCTCGGCGTATTGGCGAGACTGGTCGGCCGCGACCCGCCAGGTGCGTACATGAGACGGTGGGCCCGCCCCCTCCACCCGCACCGGCAGCGAACGCTTCCCCGTTCCCACCGGCGCCACCATCTGCCCGCGGATGTAGAAGCTGGTGCGAGCCTTGACGGCGACCTGATTGTCGACAAAACCCATCAGCTTTGCCTCCACCAACAAACCACGAGACTTCTGTTCGAGATGCGTGAGCTTGCCCCGCAGGTGCATCACCTCTCCCACACGTACAGGAAGGTGAAACCGGGCATCGTGCTCGGCATGGACGAGGCGAAGCATGTCGAGCTGAAGCTCTGGGTCTTCCATGATCGCAAACAGCAGGTCACGCATGGGG
>CAJWOS010000492.1 GCA_913044235.1 uncultured Pseudomonadota bacterium | reverse complement strand
CCAGGACGTCCGACCAGGCCCCTCGAATTTCTGCCCAGATTTCGTCTTCTGTGGGCCACCAGGCGATGGCTTCAACACATTGTTCATCGTCGACTCGGCGATAAGTGTTGTGCCCGACCTCGCGGGCCATCACAACGCGTTTCCCATCGTCGATGCGAATCTTCGTGTTGGTTTGATCGTGGTCCCAGCCATCAGACACGATCCGATGGATATTGGTGCGCTCGAGAATGTCGTACTCGTGTCGATGGTCCTTTTCGCGACGAGGAAGCGGGGCATCCACGGTGCAGCGCCACTGTGTGCCCGATGAGTCCTCGGTCCATTCTCCAGCACATCCGTAGCGAGGCGCATCATCCACGTTGGTGACCACTTGGGTCCACTGGCCTGCCACCGCTTCGCCTGGGAGCGACTGCAGCTTGTGCTGGTCTTCCCCGAGGTATTGCGTGACGTCGGTTCCTTCGTAGGTCCAGATCTGACGCCAATGCTTGATCATTGCGGGACCGCTCACCAGTACATGCTGGAGCTCGATTCGACCATCCCGCTCGCGATCCACCACAACCCACTCGATTGCGGATGAGTTCTTGACCGCGTTCTCGGTGTAGCGGGGATCCATGATTTCCCGATCCGCATATTGGAAGGTGACCTCGAAGCATCCGGCCATCGACCGAATCGCTTCCGAGGAGGAGGGGGTAGCCGCCATCGCTACGGGCAGGAAAATGAGAGGAGCATTCCACATGATGGACTCACAACGAATAATTTGATTTTGAAAGTCAATTTCATTATGATGAATGGACCAAGGATGAAAGGTAATTTCATTTCCAAAAATGGATAGGTCTGATGCATCGATTTCTTCTGACCCGCGTGGTGCTTTGTAGCCTGCCAGTGTTCTGGACCGCCTGTACATACGATGATTCGAAAACGGGAGACTCCCAGGACCTTTCTGACTCCGGTACTTCGGCCGACATCGAGGACTCGGGCGACTCTGGGGGTTCGGCCGACATCGAGGACTCGGGCGACTCTGGGGGAACGTCTGGTGGCACCGAAGCGGTCTGCACGGAGCCCGAGGCGATTGCCTGCGAAGACGACATCATCCTCGACCTTTCTCTTCACGACGACAAGGTCTCGAATGGCGCAGTCGAGACCTCGATGGACGGCGACGACTTCGTCACCCTTGTCGATGCTTCGGCGGGTGGATTCTCGGCGGCATCCAACAACCCCTGGGTCTATGTGAAGTTCACGGAGACCGGCGCGGAGCGGGTAGACATCGACGACTACACCGCGTTGGAGAGCATGGACTGGGATCTGTCCTTGCGTCGCTATCTGCTGCGGCTCAACGGGGGCTCCAGTGGTCCTTCCTGCGTGGGTGCTGCCGCACTTGTGGAGAGCGCCTACGCGGATGTAGAAGCCCTGCCTGCCGACACGCCGTTCGTGGAAGATGGCTTCTATTCAGATGATTGCACGTTGATCAACGACAGCTCGGGTCTTCCGGGCAGCCCGCAGGTCGCTCTCGGACAGTGGTGGGAGTACCCAGGCTGTGTGGCCACCACGATGGTTCCCCATGTGGTGCGACTGGCAGATGGGCGGCAGCTCAAGCTGGTCGTGGAGAGCTACTACGGGTCTGGACAAGAAACGTGCAACAGCACCGGCCGAGCCGGTGAGAACAGTGCCCAGTTCACGCTTCGCTGGCGTTGGCTGGACCAGTAGACCTCTGCTGGGGGCTTCGTGTCGACCAGAGACCCATACCGAGTACATCAGCGCGAAGGTTGACGCGAGGTCCCCAGTCTGGGGCCTGGACATCGGAACTCAAGCACCGGTCATGTTGGCCTCAAGGGAGGCTATTCAGTCGTTTTCGCAGTTCCTACGAGCGCCATCACCCGCTCAGCGACGGCTTCGCCGAGGACTCGGTTGCCTGCTGGGTTGAGGTGGTAGTCCACGGGAGCGAGGGTGATCGGTCCTTCAGCAGCGCGAAGCTGTGGAAGCACGTCGAGGACTGGTACGTTCCAGCGCTCGGCCACGGGTAGCGTGGTCTCTAAGTAGGTGCGGGGTGCGTTGATGTGCACCTCGGGGTAGCTCGGAATCACGAGATAGAGCACGGGGATTCCGGCGGCTGTCGCGAGCGAGAAGAAGCGTTCCAGCTCGGTGGCATAGGCCTTCATTTTGGCCTGCATCTCTTCATTGTGGTCATCCACCAGAAGCAGGCGAGCGCCCTTGAAGCGCGACAAGAAGTGGGCGGAGTTTGCCGCGGTGTCGTCCCAGCCGTCGATCCGGTACCGTTGGTCGCCATCCGCGGTCGCTGCCCCTTGATAGTGTTCATGCCGATGCAGAGCCATCCGCATCAGGCCCTCTCCGAGCGCGGAGTGGACCAACAGGAAGCGAACCAGGCTGTCGGAGCTGGTGGATGTGGCCGGCTGGAAGCCACTCCGACCGACCTCCCACGGATCGTTGTTCACCCAGCTCACGACGATGAGGTCGGGCTTCAGGGGGCGCACCGCTTGCTCGAAGATACCGATGAATCGGTCGATGCTTCCGCCTCCCCGACCGGCGTTGATGACCTCGACGTTGAGCCCCCGGTCGTCGAGCGTGCGCTGCATCCAGGCGGGGTAGGTGTAGGGATTGTCGACGTAGAAGCCCTCGGTCATGGAGTCACCGATACACACCACTCGCAGGGCCTCACCCTGCGGTAGCAGTGGGGGGCCACGAAATCCATCGGCGTTGGCCACCACGCGGTACGGGACGGGACCGAGGGTCAGCACTTCATTGAAGTTCGGCGGCCAGAGCCCTGCGGTGCCCGGCTCGACCATTCGGAATGTGCCAGCAGGGAGTCCGGTCAGTCGCAAGGCCAGCTCGGCCAGCAGTACGATGCCAAGGCAGGTCACGAGCGAGAACGTGAGCTTCCGCGATGTGGACAGGGTGGCCATCGGGGGCACGCTAACCGCTGTGCGATGCAGCCCGCAGCATCGTGTGGCGGTGGGTACCATCCCCGCTTCGAGTCGGGTGGGTTAGATCTAGGGCAGTGCGCGTTGGGATGCCCGTGAGCGACGACCCCTCGAAAACCTCCCGTTCCTGGTCGGAACACCCTGCCATCGCGGTGGGCGTGTTTGCCGTTTCTCTGGCGATCATGGTGGTGCGTCAGCAGCTCGAAGACTCCACGTGGGTGCCCCACGGGGCCGACTGGGACACGTGGTACCAGAGCGTGGCGGCGATCGGTCACTGGGGCATCAAGTACCCGCCGAATCGCTGGCCAGCCTATGCGCTGTATGGTGCGCTCTTCGGTGTGTTGCCCGGGCCACTGCATGTGAATGTTCAGGTGGCCTCCCTCGCTGCGAGCGCTGGGTCGGTCGCTGGTCTGTTTGTCATCAGCCGAACCCTGCTGGGGTTGCCGGGTGCGCTCACGGTAGCTGTGCTCACTCTCACGTTCCCCATCGCGGTGATGTTGAGCAGCTGGATCAGTGCCTACCCGCTGTGGGCGACGGCCGCGATCTGGTCGGTCGCTGGGCTCGTGGAGGCGCTCCGCACGGGTCGGCGGGGATGGTGGATCGTCTCGGGGACTGGAATCGCATTTGTGTTGGCGATCATGGCGAAGGGTCTGGGCATCGGACTTGCCCTGATGGCGCTCGTGACCGTGTGTTGCCTGCTCACTGGGCGCTGGGCTCTCGGAAACCTGGGGCGGGTGGCGGCGCCGCTGGCTGTGATGGCGCTCGTCTACCTTGTGTTTCCCAGCCCGCTGCTCACGCTTGATGCGCAGGTCAACATGCAGTCCACCGAGCTGGGGCCGCCGGCCAATGCACGAGTGCCCACGGCGCGAGGGGACTTCCAGCGCAGTCCGCTCGCTCCGCAGGGCGAGTATGCCAACACCGAACAGGCCCCCAGGAGCGACACCACCATCACCGCTGAGCAGCGGGAGACCCTCTTCGAGGACGGCTACATCTATGGTCGGTCGATGAATCCGGTGCGCATCTACCACACACTCCGCGGGGTCCAGCGCAGCCCCGAAGAGCGCAACCGGCGGCTGCTGAATGCGGTCTCTCGTCTCGAGCGGCTCTTTCCCACGGTGGACCGCAACCTGATCTCCTGGTTGCTTGGGGGTGGGGGGGCAGGGCTGCTGTTCGCGCTGGGTACGCTGGTCTGGCGGGCTCGGCGCGGTCTCGCGAGAGCGGCGGCCCCACTCGCGGGCTGGTTGGGGGTGCTGGGCATCATCGCGGGAGTGGTTCCGTCGGTGATGTCGATGTTCACCCCACGGTTTCTCACACCGGCGTATCTGGTGCTGCCGCTGTTCTTCGTGGCGCCTGTGGCTCTGCTCACTCGATGGACGCGATGGTTGTCGTGGTTGTCATTCGTGCTGGTGCCACTCTCGCTGTTGCAGGCGTCTCCTTGGAAGGACTCTCCCTGGCTGCATGGCCCGGCGATTGACGAGGAAATGGGCATCGTGGAGATCCATGTGCCCGAAGCGGTGGAGCTTTGGTACACGCTGGCGCGCGACCTACCGGATGCCGACATCTATGTGATGACCGCGCCCAACCAGGGTCTGCTGGTGCTGCAGGGACGTGATGGAAACCTGTATGGAGGGGATCCCCGGTTCACGGTGATCGCCGACCAGCCACCCAGCGACCACCAATACATCCTCACGGCGGAAGCAGCGCCCATGCCGGGCCGTCGCTCGCTGGGAATGGATGGGGGCTTCGTAGAGCCGTCGGTCTGCAAGTTCTGCGTGGGCCGCACCATCACCCGGGAAATCCTGTTTCCGCAGGTGCTGATGAAGCTCTACGGGCCGATTGCCAGCCAGTAGTCAGCACGGTGCAGGGGCGATGTCGCTCAGACGCTGCTGCTGCGGCGTCGTGCGGCGGCGACCATGGCAAGAGTGAGCGCCATGCCACCGACTGAGCCCCCGGCCACAGAGCAGCCGCCCTCTTTGGCATCAGCACCTTGTGCTGCGGCATCTTCGGCACCATCCGCATCGTCGGATTCTCCATCACCGCCGGCATCGGGAAAGCCCGTGTCCACATCATCCACACCGTCGAGGTTCAGCTGGATGGCCACGAAGGTGTGGGTGGTGAGGATGTCGTAGCTGACGATGAGAAGGTCGTCCATACGCTCCATCCAGGGGCGCATGGCGGAGGAGCGGCCGCTGCCGTAGTTCGTGACGCGGTGTTGCTCGAGGAGGTTGAACTCCTCGTCGAGCACGTGCAGCCAGACATCACCGGTGTCGGAGCCGCCGGCCTCGTTCATCGACATCGCGGCAATCACGTAGTACTGCCCGATCCGCAAGATGCGCTGCGGCCAGAAGGAGCGCTCGTTGTCGGGGGGGACGTCGAGCTCGTGGTGGTCGATGAGGTTCAGGTCGTAGTCAAAGGTATCGATCTGGAGGCCGTAGAGATGGGAGGCCGAGACCAGGATGATCCGCTCCGTGGGCGCATCATCGAGGAACGAGGCACCCTCGGTGAGAATCTCGCCGATGACTTGGGTTTCGGAGGTGTTGGCCGTCTCGTCGATGTGGAAGAAGGTGGCGGTCTTGGTTGAGCCGCCGAATGCGGTGAATACGGCTCCCTGGACGTTGGGACTGCACAGAGTGGCCATGTCGTTGTGGGCTCGCTGGGGGTAGTTTTCTTCGACAAC
>CAJWOS010000491.1 GCA_913044235.1 uncultured Pseudomonadota bacterium | reverse complement strand
CCCCCCCAACATCCCGCCACCGGAGCCATCATGTTGCTTGATCCCGGCTTCAACCTGACCCTCCGCCCCATGCGGTACCCCGTGTTCTACGACATGTACCGCGACGCCATCGCCAACACTTGGACCGTGGAAGAGGTCGACTTCTCTCAAGATGTCAACGACCTTCGCCAGAAGCTGCTTCCATCGGAGCGGCACATGGTCAATCGACTGGTGGCCTTCTTCGCGACCGGGGACAGCATCGTCTCCAACAACCTGGTGCTCAACCTCTACAAGCACATCAACGCCCCCGAGGCGCGGATGTACCTGTCGCGCCAGCTGTACGAGGAAGCGCTGCACGTGCAGTTCTACCTCACTCTGCTCGACACCTACATCCCCGACATCGCGGAGCGGGAACAGGCGTTCGCAGCCATTCACAACATCCCCAGCATCAAGAAGAAGGCAGATTTCTGCTTCAAGTACATCGACTCTGTGACGGAGCTGGACCGCATCGAGACGGTCGAGGACCGTCGCCGGTTCCTGCAGAACCTCATCTGCTTCAGTACCTGCATCGAAGGCCTCTTCTTCTTCGCGGCCTTTGCCTACGTGTACTTCCTCCGCAGCAAGGGGCTTCTGCAGGGGCTGGCTACCGGTACCAACTGGGTGTTCCGGGACGAGTCCATGCACATGCGCTTCGCACTCGATGTGGTGGAGACGGTTCGGAAGGAAGAGCCCGAGCTCTTCGACTCTCGCCTCGAGGCCGATGTGCGCGTGATGATTGGCGAAGCCATCGACTGTGAGCTTCAGTTCGCTCGCGATATCCTCGGTCAGGGCGTTCCCGGTATGTCTATCGCCGACATGGAGCGCTATCTGCAATATGTGGGCGACCAGCGCCTCGCGACCCTCGGTTACGCGCCTTCATACAACACATCGAACCCTTTCCCGTTCATGGACCTGCAAGATGTGCAGGAGTTGGCAAACTTCTTCGAGCGTCGCGTGTCGGCCTACCAGACCGGAGTGTCTGGCGAAGTGGCCTTCGACGAGGACTTCTAGCCACACGCTGCCGGTTCTTACCGGCGGCGTGCGCTGTATCCGTATAGGCCGCCGGTATGCTTTCGGACGACCCGCACTACCGGCCTTCCACAGCGCACTCTGACCTTGGCGACCTCTTCGCCGACTCGGTAGCGCCAGCGGTCTTTCCTGACCACATCCTGCGCTATCGAAACCAAGCTGCGGCCCAAACCGTGGGCCTCGGTACCCTCAGTGCCGAAGCGTGGCTTGAGTCGTTCGGCATGCTCCGTCCCCTCCCCGGCTCGCTGTCCGCCCCTCTGGCGCTGCGGTACCACGGACACCAATTCCAGCACTACAACCCAGACCTTGGCGATGGGCGCGGCTTCTTGTTTGCCCAGCTGCACGAGCGCGACACGAATCGCTTGCTCGACCTCGGCACCAAGGGCAGCGGCACAACCCCCTACTCGCGAGGCGGAGACGGTCGCCTCACCCTCCAGGGTGGAGTTCGAGAGGTGCTCGCCGCGGAGCACCTCCAAGCGAGGGGCGTCCCCACGTGCAGGATCCTCTCGGTCATCGAAACCGGCGAGGCTCTGTACCGATATGACGAACCGTCGCCTACCCGTTCCTGCGTGATGGTCCGACTCTCCCACAGCCACATCCGTATCGGTACGTTCCAGCGACTGGCCTACCATCGTCAGCCCAAAGCACTCGAACAGCTCGTGGCGCATGTACTCACACACTACTACCCGGAGGCTGCGACCGAGCCCGAGCCCGCCACAGCGCTGATGCATCGAGTGGTCGAGCAGACGGCACAGACCGCAGCGGCATGGATGGCTGCTGGTTTCGTGCACGGAGTATTGAACACCGACAACATCAACATCACCGGTGAGTCATTCGACTACGGACCCTGGCGCTTCGCGGTCGATCTCGACCCCACATTCACCGCAGCCTACTTCGATGAGAGCGGTCTGTACGCCTACGGCCAGCAGTCCGAGGCCATCCACTGGAACCTGAAGCGGCTCGCACTCGCACTGTCACCCATCGGAAGCGCGGAGGGGCTCGGAGACGCCGTGGCACGCTTTCCTGCCGTGTATCTGCGCGCGCTCACCCGAGCATGGCTCCGTCGTATGGGACTGGTGGAGGAGTCCGAGCTTCGCGACCGCAGCTTCGTCCATCGGCTCACGCGCACGCTCGCAGACACCCGCCTTCCGGTAGACCGGTTCGTATACGACTGGCATGGTGGGCCCAGCGCGACCGACCGTGCGCTCTCCGGTCCTTTGGGCGCACTGTACCGTCGCCGGTGGTTCCGGCCCCTTCGCGAGGCGCTCGAGTCTCGCACCCCGCACCCATCCGCAGCCGCGTGGGTGGCCGCGGCGCCCGGTCCCGTGTCGCTCCATATCGATGAGGTCCGCGCCCTGTGGTCGTCCATCGCAGACCACGAAGACTGGGTCCCCTTCGAAAATAAAATCCGCACGATTCGGGCGCGCGGCCTGAGTGCAAGACCGCCCCACTCCGCGTAGTCGCACCTACCGCACCCAGAAATCGAACTGGTACAGGTAGGAATAATCGCAGCACGAGTCATAGTGCAGGGAAGCGAACCGCAGTGTGTCGAGGTTGGTTCCGAGGTCATCCTGCACCGTGCCAGACCAGCTGAAGTCCCTGGGCGAGAGGGCATTCCCACAGGAATAGCTGGGATGCTCTGCGAGCTCCGCACTGTTGTACGGCGCACTACTCAGCTTCGACTCCCAGCACTCCAGGTTGTACTCCGTGCCGGTATCTTCTACCCACAGCCAGGTACCGGACTGCTCCATGCTCACGCCATCGTACTCCACGGTGTAGAGCACCTCTCCGCCATTGAGAACGGGGATCTCTCGCTCTACACTCAAGGCGTCGGCGTTGGCCGAACCAGCCCCGTTGTCGTCTTGCCAGAACAAGTGGTCCGAGCCGTTGGAAAAGGTGTCCATATTGTTGAAGAGAACCGTAAACGCGTTGTTGAAGTCTGCCTGATCGTCTGCGTTGTCGACTCGATTCCAGTCCACCACCTGCGTCCAGCCACCGCCATCGGTGGTCATGTCACATGACCACAATGAAGCCCCCAACCCATCGGGATCCAGGTAGTAGCTCGCGTCCCCCAACGAAGCGCCCAGATCGAGAATTTCCAGGCAGCTTTCCGCGGCACAACTCGCCGACAGTCCCAGCACTCCCTCGTCGACATCCAAGTCACAGTCGTTGTCTTCGCCATCGCAGATCTCGGTGGCAGACGGGTAGGTAGCGCCTTCAGAGTCGTCACAGTCCGCATCATTGTCGGCATAGCCGCTCGGCTCCAAGCAGGCTTCGGTGGTGCTCCCATCGACGCCATACCCGTCCGCGTCGCCATCTGGGTACCAGGTCGTACGCCCAGTGATCGATGCATCGTCATCATCGATGTCACCATCACAGTCGTCGTCCACGCTGTTGCAGACCTCTGTCGCCGCGGGATGGACTTCCGCTTCCCCGTCATCACAGTCCGTCGCATCCGAGACCGTGCCGGAAGGCGCCAGACAGGCCTGGCGGGTGCGGGCAGGGTCGCCGTATCCATCCGAGTCTGCATCGACATAGAAAGTGGTGGTTCCCGATACTGCGCTGTCGCCGTCGTCGATCAGGGCATCGCAGTCATCATCGATGTCGTTGCAAACCTCAGTGGCCCCCGGATGAACGTCGGAGTTGTCGTCATCGCAGTCGGAGCCGAGCGCTGCGTAGCCAGAGGGGGCGCTGCACGTACGAGCACTCACAGATGAGGTGCCGTAGCCGTCGGTGTCGGTGTCCAGGTACCAAGCCGGCGCGTCGACGGCATCGTCTTCATCGATGTCTCCGTCACAGTCATCATCATGGCCGTCGCAGTACTCCAGGGCAGCGGGATTGGTCGTGGATGCAGTGTCGTCGCAGTCGGTCGCATCCGCCACAAATCCGGTGGGCAGGTCACACGCCCTTGTGGTCGAGGCCGGGTCTCCGTAGCCGTCGGCATCTGCGTCGGCGTACCAGATCAACGCATCCGAAGCCGTGGAGTCATCCACCACCCCATCACAGTTGTCGTCGGTGTCGTTGCAGGTCTCCGAAGCGCCTGGGTAGACCTCTTCGGCACCATCATCGCAGTCTCCTCCCTCTACGGCGTAGCCGGGCGGCTCGACACAGGCTTCGGTGGTGGCATCAAGCCGTCCGTATCCATCGCCGTCCCCATCGGCGAAATAGGTGACGGTGACCCCTTCATCGACCGACCCATCGCAGTCGTCGTCTCGCTCGTTACACACCTCGGTGGCGTCGGGATGGGTCGATGCCTGACCATCATCACAGTCTCCCGCTTGGTCCACGTAGTCTTCACCAGGAGCACATCCGTCGATCTGCACGGCCGGGTCGCCATAGCCATCGCCATCCATGTCGGCGTACCAGGTACCCAAAAGCCCCTCGTCTACATCCCCATCACAGTTGTCATCGACATCGTTGCAGGTCTCCATGGCGGTGGGATGCACCGCAGCATCGGTGTCGTCGCAGTCGGTATCGCCCAGAACAAACCCCTCTGGGGCCGCGCAGGCCTGGATCGAGCCGTCGCGCCACCCGTACCCATCTCCATCCTCGTCCACATAGAAGGTATCGGTGACCGCTTCATCGACTTCGCCCGAGCAGTCATTGTCGATGCCATCGCACAGCTCCACCGCCCCCGGATTGATCGACGCATCTCTGTCGTTGCAGTCCTCGTCGGTCTGAAAGCCGTCGCCGTCGGCATCGCGTAGCTCTGTCGTGACACCGACCAAGCCGGCTCCGTCGGATTCCTTCTCGACTCCCGCACACCCCACCCAGGCCAGCACCCCCGCCAGGCACCAGACGACGCTGCGATCAAAAAACACGTTCAAGCTCCGTGGGCATCGATATTTCGCACGATACCGTGAGGTCCAGACCGACCAGATGACGGCTCGATGACAACCAGATTCGGCGAGAAGTGCGCAAGACTCGCACAAGGGTCGGTCGAGGAGATAAGCGGGTGCCTACGCCCCATCCCCCCCGAGAGGTCCAGTCATGCTCGAGCTGTTCGTCGTCCGTGGACAGCTGGCCGTCACGATTTTCGCACATGCGACCCTGTCTGCCGTTGCCTGGACAGCCACCCTCCTCGCAGCCACGAGTGCCCAGCGGCCGTCAAGCGACAGCAGTCGCCCGACCATGGCACAGGACTGGTGGGCCCGCGCCCGGATGATTTCGCCTGGGGCCTCCTTCACCGCGCTTCTGGTGCTGGCGCAGCTGCTCCTGTTCTGGCATCCAATGCTCAGCATCGCCGGCCCCTTGCTGCTTCCGCTTGCCATCTACTTGCTGTCGGACTGTGCCCGCACGTTCTTGTTGCATCGCTCTCCATCCCTGCCTGACCGTGGCCCCCGCACCCTCACTGTGGTGATGGGCTGGCTCGCCGGTGCCTCGGCCATCCTCGGTATGGCATGGCTCGGCCACCCAGTCGGTGCAGACCTCGCTACGGAGCGAGTGATCGATGCCTCTGCCTTCGCGGCCTTCGCGAGCCCCGCCGGGTGGATTCGCGTGCTCTACGTCTCACTCGGCGCATTCGCTATCGGCGCAGTTCTTTTCGCCATCGGATCGGCTCGAC
>CAJWOS010000490.1 GCA_913044235.1 uncultured Pseudomonadota bacterium | reverse complement strand
GCCCGAGTCGATGGAGCGGAAGAACGTGGATGACGATTTCCATGACGAGGGCGCGCCGGAGGACGAGGGCGGCATCGGCATCCTCGGCATCGACGCCACCGGCGATGGGGCTCCAGTGAATGCCTGGCCCACCCGCTTGGATGTCGGGAAGTCCGTCTCCATTCACATCGCCGATGCGAGCGAGACGGGGCGAGGCGTATTGGGTACCGAGCACAGCGGCCCCGACCGCGCTGCTTTCGATCGTGCCGGAGGCAGCGTTCAAGTCGGCGCCGTAGAACATCAGCACAGCGCCGTTCAAAGACCCGAGAGGAGCGGCGACGAGGAGGTCGTCTGAGCCATCCCCATCGGTGTCGCCCGCCCAGGCCACGGCGGCTCCGATGTCATACGCGGTGCCATCACTGTCGTAGAGTAGGTCGGCGTCTTCCAACGCTGTGGTGCCGTCGACCGGCCCGAGAAGGATGCCGACCCTTCCGGCCTCTTCGCGCGGTGCGCCGATGACGAGGTCGGCGAGTCCATCGCCGTTGAGGTCGCCATCGAGGGATGCGTCGAGTCCTGTGGCGCTGCGGGGAGAGCGGCCCACGATGTGGGCGGCTGCATCACTGGTGTCGCTGGTCAGCGCGGCGAGGGGACCATTCATGACAACCACCGTGCCGCGGAATCCACTGGCAACATCGGAGGGCAGGCCGAGAGCGGCATCGATAGATCCGTCTCCATTTTGGTCTCCGGTAGCGATGACTCGGCCGAGGGCATCACCGACCGCCCGGCCCGCAATGAACGCATCGACCGGTGCCCACCCGTCAGGGCTGCCGGCCAGGATGTGTGCCGCTCCCCGACCGCTCGCGTCGCCGGGCGCACCGACGAGCAGGTCCGGAAAGCCGTCCCAGTCAATGTCGCCGAGCGGCCGGATGGCCATCCCGAAGGCATCGACATTGGATCCGGTCTGGCGCTGACTCACCCCACTTTCGGCGTCGAGCGGTGCATCGATCCGAACCAGCGCACCGGCACCCCCGAGTGTGCTCGGAGCACCGGTCACCAGCACGGTGGTGCCCCCTCCATTGGGATGCAGACTCCAGACGGTAGCGGTCCCAAGCATGTCTCCGGCCGAACCCGGCCATCGAGCAGTGAGCGCAGAGGTGGTGGGGCGTCCCGATGGACCACAGAGGCCCGGGTCGCCATCACAGTCCTCGTCCTTGCCGGTCCAGCACACCTCTCGTTCATCGGGGTTCACGGTTGCATCGTGGTCGTCGCAGTCATTCGGACGGGTGGTCTCGCCGTCGCCGGCACGGCAGCCCTCAAAAACTGTGTCGGCGTCGCCAAAGCCATCGCCATCCACGTCTGCATACAGCAGGATCGGGTCCACTGGATTGTTATCGGGGATCCCATCGCAGTCGTCGTCGATGCGATTGCAGAGCTCGCGTGCGCCCGGGTAGACGGTCGGGTCTGCCGGTCCGCAGTCGGCCACATCGGGAAAGCCGTCATTGTCGCTGTCGCGAGTGGTGATGTCGGGCCCGGTGTCGGTGGCGCTCACAGGAGAGGGGCGGCCAGACTCCACAGGGGGCTTGCCGCCGCAGGCAAAGGTGGTGGACAGCACGAAGCTGCCGATGCGAGCGGTGGCCTTCATGGGCACTGAGCCGTGGTTCCGAGAAGGTCGAGCAGTGCATCGGGCTCGGCCGGATTGTCCGGAACTTCGAGACAGAGGTCGCCAAAGGACTCGAGTGCCGCCAGAGCGGAGACATTGGCCAGTCGTGGGTTGCGCAGCACGAAGACATCTTCGACCTGCCGAAGCCCCCCCAGTCCGTCGAGCGCCAGCAGGCGCGGATTGTCCAGAACAAGGAGATCCTGGACTGTGGAGAGAGCGGAGAGACCGCTGAAATCACGGACCGTTGGATGGCTTCGCAGATCCAGGCTGCCGTGGATTGTGTGCAGCTGAGGAGCGCCCATCAGCGAAAACGGTTCCGAGACGGGCTGGTCACTTCCGTCGATCCGGAGAGCGCCAACTTCTTGCAGTGTGTCGAGTCCGGTCAGATTCTCGAGCAACAGAACCCGCTGCACGACCAGTGCACCGGTCACGAGCTCGAGCTGCTCCAGTCCGGTGAGAGACTGCAGCGGGGTGAGCGCTTCCGTGCCGCCAAGGATGAGGTCGCCGTCGATCCATCGCACCCAGTCCAAGCCGGAAAGGTCGGTCAGTTCCAGGTTCGAGTGAATCTCGACATCACCGCGAATCCCTTCCGCGGAAGCCGCGTCGCGGAGACCGGCGAGCGACGTCAGGCTCGGATTGCGCTCGATTCGAAGGCCGCCGAGCCGCTCCAGATGGGTGAGTCCACTCATCGACGCGAGCACCGGCGCATCCCGGACCGTGAGCCGGCCGTCGATGGCCAGCAGTGCGGAGAATGGCGCCAAGTCTGGGAGCGCGTTGCCACCGAGCGTGAGGTAGCGGACCGACTGCAGCTGCGGCGGAAGCTCCAGGGTGGCCAGAGATGGGTTGTCCTCGATGCGCAGCTCTGCGATGGTCTGCAGTGCGTCAAATCCGGCCACAGACACCAGCAGGGGATTGTCGCGAATCTCTGCCGACTCCAGCACCACCTCGAGGTCTGCGGGACCCGACCAGCGCGTCAGTGAGGCGGAACGGCGAACCTGCAAGAGGTCGAGGCTGGTCCAGCCGTCGAGTCCGCCGAGCGCGTGGAGCAGAGGGTTGTCCTCAACGATGAGGCGCTCCACATGGCCGGGTGCGGCGACCCAGCGTGTGCCGGTGAGCGCATCCGTTGCGGTCAGGACGGGATTGCCGCTCACCTCGAGAACCCGTCCGAGCGTGCGGCCGGGGGCGAGCCCGGAGAGCGTTTGGAGCTGGGGGTTGGTGTCGACCACGATGCCACCGGTGATGGCGCAGATGCATCCCAGCGGGGAGAGGTCCGTCCAGTCTGTTGTGCGAAGTGTGACCTGGCCATCTACGCCGTCGTGCGCCGCGCAGAGTGTATCGACCGCGCTAGTGGAATCGGCGGCATGGAGCGCGAGGTCTCCGGAGCGAAGGTTCCGGGCACCGATGCGGGGGTCACAGGTAGCGTCGTCGCCATCACAGTCCTGATCGATGCCGTCTCCTACTCGATCCCAAGCGCCCGGAAAGACCGAATCCAGCGTGTCGTCGCAGTCTCCGGCCGTGGCGATGTGATCGGACGGTGGCGTGCACGCTCGGGCTTGTTGGGATTCGTCTCCGAAGCCGTCTGCATCGAGGTCCAGATACCAGATGGCCATCGGCGGTTCCGAGGGCTCGTCGATGAGTCCGTCACAGTCGTCATCGATACCGTTGCATTCCGAAGCGGCGCTGTCGCAGGTGTCTCCAGAGTCGCGGCCCGAATCGGTAGCCCCTGGCGCCTTCGGCGTGGGCTCGAGCGCACATCCGACCATGCAGATGAGCGGCACGATGTTCGCAAGATCGCGGAGGAATGCCGCTGGGAGAGGTGGGTCGACGGTCCGGCGAAGATGTCGGAGGCATGGCAACACGAGCGGCTCGGGCGGGGGGCAGTCGGTCCCGCATCGTAACGGTTGTGATCCCGCCCGTCTGGATTGTCTCTTGCGCCGGTACAGCCCGTCGGAGAGGCTCGCGTGTCGGCTCCGAGACAGGTTGACCCAAGAGATGCCGAAGCAGCCTATTCAAGGCCCTTATGGTCGGTCTTCATGGTCTTTCTGATCTCGGTCTCGCATGGGTTGTCGCTACAATGGCGAGCCGGATGCGTAAAGCTCTGGCCGTTCCGAGAGACTCAATCCTGCAACGCGAGTCGGGCTTCGCCGCACGACTGCCCAGACCGCCTCCTGAACTCGTACCGGATGATGCCCAAGATGCGCGCTTCACCAGCCCTGCTCACCGGCCTGCTTGGTGTTCTTTCCGCAGCCACTTCGGCGTCTGCCCAGCAGTCGCCCGACCTCGCTGCAGGTGGCCTCGATGCCCACAACTTCTTCCCTGCACCCTACGATGGTGACGTTCGAGACCCTTTGAAGGTCCATCGCGTGGGGGGATGGTCGGGTGTGCAAGGGTTTGGCGGGGGGGTGTTTGAGTACGCCGAAATGCCGATGTCGTATTGCGCCGACGATGAGTGTTCGGAAGAGCTCGATGTGCTCGACAACGTCTTCGCTGCAAATATTTCTGGTGGATATGCCCCGATCGATCGCGTTCGGATCTTTGTCGGAGCGCCCGTCTACCTCGACAGCCAAAGCGACGTAACGCCCGGTGGTGGGGGCTTTGGCGACATTCGCCTTGGCGCTCAGGTGGCCGCGCTGGTGGAGGATGGACCGATCCAGGCAGGCGTAGTTCCGTGGTTGGACATTCCAACAGGTGCGGATGACAGATTTCTAGGCAATAGTGGTCTTGCGGGCGGCGCGGCGGTGGCCGGTTCTGCAGAGGCAGGTCCGGTGACCTTTTCGGGTGACCTTGGGATGCAGTTCGATCCAGCCAGTGTGTCTAACGTCGACGGGGCAAACTCCGTGCTCGTTGGACTCGCGATGGGATTGGCCCCCACCGAAGCGTTTGGCATCACAGCCGAGACGCGTCTGGAGCCGTCGTTCATCGACGACCCGGTGCCGGGTACGGGCTCACCCTCGGAGATGATGTACCACGGTCGGTACAAGGCGGAGAGTGGCTTTCACCTGATGGCGGGTGTCTCACACGCGATCACCAGCGGGCCTGGCGCGGCACTGTTCCGCACGTTCGTGGGCCTCGGCTGGGAGTCGGAGAAGGACCGTCCTCCACGCGACACCGACATGGACGGGATCCCTGACAAGGTCGACGAGTGCATCGAGGAGCCGGAAACGGTCAATGGCTGGCGCGACATGGACGGATGTCCCGACGACCTCGGACGGCTCCGCGTGCGGGTCCGTCTGGCCGAAGCGCCGGTTGAAGGCGTCCGTGTTCGTGTGGTGGGTCCGAAGGGCGGATCCGACCACGAGACCCCCGATGTACCGACCTTCAAGGGACTGCCCGGCGAGCAGTGGTCTGCGATTGCCACCTATGGCGGCTGCTTCGTTGCTACCGGCGAGACCACGCTCGACCCTGGCAAGAACCGCATCGTTCTGGACCTCGCCCGCACGGAGCGCAAGCTCACGGTCATCGTGAAGACCGAAGCAGGCGAGCCGGTCACCGATGCTCAGGTCAAGTGGCTGGAGCCGGAAGAAAACTTCGGCTGCCACGCCACCGGCGAGCACAAAGTCAATGAAAATGGCCAATACGAGACCATGCTGGGCGTTGGCGAACACCAGCTTGTGGTACAGGCCGAGGAGCGCTCTCCGCAGCGCTTCGAGTTTGGAATCAACAAGCAGTCCGACAAGGTCATCGAAGTGACCATGAAGGCCGCCAAGACAAAGCTCTCAGATGAGCGCATCACCATCTTGGAGAAGGTGTTCTTCGAGACGGGCTCGGATGTCGTCAAGGAAAAGTCGTTTGAGCTTCTCGACGAAGTCGCGACTGTCCTCATCGCAAACCCGCAGATCAAGAAGGTCGAGATTGCCGGTCACACCGACAACAAGGGTAAGGATGACTTCAACTTGGAGCTGTCGCAGCAGCGCGCGGATAGCGTGCGACGTTGGCTGATTGAGCACGACGTCGATGGCGAACGGCTTGTGGCGAAGGGCTACGGGGAAACCCAGCC
>CAJWOS010000489.1 GCA_913044235.1 uncultured Pseudomonadota bacterium | reverse complement strand
CGCGCCCGTGCCAAACGGGCCCGCGCACTCTGGGACGATGCGGAGGCACTTTCATCCCAGCGCGATGCGCCCGGACGCTCCGTCCCTGGCGCTCCACGAAGGCCGACTGCTCCCTGGACCGCCCGCGTTGGGATGGCATCACCATCCGCTCTGGCTGCCTCTCCGAGGGCAGGTTCAGACACACCAGCCACGGTCCGCGTCTCCGCTCTGCCCCGCTGCGCACCGGATGGACGCGCACCGCTAACGCTGCTCGCCCGCGACACCGGGGAACGCCCCTGCGCTCCACTCCCGGACCGCACCGCCTGCGTGCGCGCCACCGAGTCGGGCTTCCGACGAGCAGAGGCAGAGGGCACAGCTGCAGGTCCAAGAACAGCCGCCACGCGATCGCCCAAGCGATCCATCGGCCGGCGAGCCCGCTCGGGTGCACGCTGCTGTGTGGAACGGAATCCCGCCCGATAGGCCACCGGTGCGGCTCGAGCAGTGCGCGGACTGCTTTGGGTACGCGACGGCCGTGCCTCCTGCACAAGATCCCGTGCAAAGCGCTCACCTGTCGACGACCGTTGGTGGGACCCAGAAACCGCTTCGACAGGCACCATGGCATCCGCCATCGCGCTCGCGCTTTGTTGACGACGCGGCGACGGCTCGAACCGCACCCGGCCACCTTTGCTGACCCGTGCGGTGCGAAGAGCGGGTCCGCGACGACCACTTCCCCGAACCACGCGCGCCGGCCTGTGATCGGTCGAGTGCCAGGGCTTTGATACCGGACGCATCCCAGGAGTCTTCGGACGGGCCCGACGGCGGCCGGCAACCTCGACCTCCTCCTCCTCGATTTCCTCCTCGAACGGCATGAACGGGAACACCATCGCGCTCTCGGACAGGCGGAGTCCGCCAAAAGAGAACCGACGAGACTCACCAGGCCACATTCGCTGGCCCGCACGCATGGGGGATCGAGAGAATCGCTGCAGGCGACGGTCGATCCGGGCCTCACGGGCCACCCGAGCCGAAGCTCTCGCGTCGAGCGTGTCTTCCACAGCCCATGGGTTGCCAAGTCCAAGCCGGGTGAGCAGCAGCCCACTGCTTGCCACGGGCGCCGAATCCAGGCGCCGCCCGATGTGAGGAGCGAGTGCTTCACCGGCAACAGCTCGTGTCATGAGCGACATTGTGCAACTCCGCTGGGAGAACTTCAGGAGAAGTGATGCTTGGGCACGACTCCGCGCCCGGTCCTCAGGTGTTGGTCAAGCGACGCTGATTCCACCGTGGGCAAGCTCGATCATTTCGATCGCAAGCTCAGCCCCAGACGCAGACAAGGACGGTCCTTCCCAGGACACAGGCCAGGCGTTCACGAAGCTGTAGCGACGGACAGCTTCCCCCTGGTTGTTCTTGACGACGATGGACCCGGTACGCCGAGCAGCAAAGTCGTCCGAGAGGACCTCGTTGCGCCACGCCAAGAGGCTGATGTCTTTGGTGACCCCGTAGCGCAGCTGGAGATTCTCCCAGCGGGACTGCCCAGGCAGCTTGTGCACACGGTGGTTCATACCGCCCTCTTGAAGCTCGAAGACTTCGGTGGTCGACTTGAGACCGGAGCACTCGAGGAACTGCGCCACTTCTACGCCCTTGATTTCAAGCGAGAAGTAGAAGTTTCCTTCAGGGTCGGTGGTCGCAACGTTGCCCACGCGAGAATCACCGTCGCTCCACTGCAGCGAGGACTTGATCTTACCGCCCATGCGAGGCTCCTTAAAACCGTACTTGGTGCCCTCCCCAAGGGTGGGCTGCCCGCCCGCACGACCGCCGCCCGCCCCCGCCCAGGAGGTGCGCGTGCTGACCGTTGGCTGGCCCCCTGCGCGACCACCGCCACGCCCAGGTCCACCTTCGCCAGGCACGCTCGGCTGGCCTGCTGCACGGCCGCCACCACGACCAATCCACTTCGACATCAGACACCTCCTACGCGGCCGTCGTCCCCGATCCGGAGATCGACAACGATGTGCTCGATTGTTCCGACGGGACGAAGCCGTACTTCGACATTGACCTGCCCTGCGTCCCGCAGCTGAGGCAGATTGGTTTCGCGGTCGCATCGGACCGAGTAATCGTCACCCTCTTGCGGCCCAGCAACCAGCATTCCGCCAGCCGCGAACTCTGCGAGACGGAAGCCGACATCGCGCTCCAGTACGTCCCACAAGTGAGGATTGTTGGTCTCAAAGACCGCCCATTCGTTGTCCCGCCGCAGCTGCTCGACAATCATGTTGAGCACCCGCCGGGAGTTGATGTACTTGAACTGCTCGGTACTGGCCAGAGTTCGAGCACCGAATGCAACCATCCCGCGCCCCGGCTGTACCAGCAGCGGGTTGATTGCCTGAGCGGAAAGGTCTCCGGCCTCATCCCACGAGAGCGCCACTTCACAGTGGGTCACACCCCGAAGCGTATGGTTCGCAGGCGGCCAGGCTACCCCGTACGGGCGATTGTCGATCTCCAGACGAGCCATGTTCCCTGCGACCACCGCCGCTGGGGGAACCCGGTCATCACCGTCCATCAGCCACGGGTAGTAAAGCGCACCATACGATGCGGTCTTTTCGTGTCGCTTCCGGAACCCGGCAACGAATCGCTCCAGCGCCACCCCATGGAGTGAGTCTGGCGCATCAATCAACAGAAAGCGGTTGTTCATCTCACGACAGTGCGCGAGCAGCATGCCGTAGATCGTCTCGGCATCGCAGCTAACCTCGCCCTTCCGCGACATCTTCGACGGGAGGTACGCCGCCGTGGGCACGAGGAGCAGGCCGATGTCTTCTTCTTCACGCAGCCGGTCAAGCAACGGAGCCATTACCGGTTCGGCCGAAGCCGGAGAGACGAGGTCCTGCAGCCCGTTGATGCAGACAACGAAGAGATGCACGGTGTCGCCACCGTTCTTGAAAAAGCTGCGGACGGCTTGCCGCGACGGCGCGTCAAAAAGCGTGCGGTCCGGATGGTCCCAAAGATCACGCTCTCGTCGGAGAATGATCTCCAGAAAGTCACCACGGGTTGCGCCTTCCGGCCACTGATTCCGCGGCAGGAACCCAACCACTCCAGCCACGTCGCACCGCACGAGCGGACTCGAGCGGTTGGGGAGGCCAGTATGTTGGACGAGGATGCCGGGACGCATGTGATGAAACCTGATTGGAACATGTTCATCGTAGCCAACAGGCCGATGACAAGGCGATAGCAACGCCAAAATTCTTGGGCCGCAAGAGCGACCGGGCGGCCCCGTCCGAGCTGGACAGGACCGCCAACGGATCAACGTTTCGCGTTAATCTTCTCGTTGATTCCCGAGATTTCTTTCACCCAGGCATGCCGCTCACGGTGCGACATCTCCTGGATCATGTCTCGATGCCAATGGAAGTGGTACGCGATGAACGCTACCTCCTTGAAGATATTCTCCAAGGGGTAGCTTACGATTCCCCCAGGCGGCCGAACTCCTTTTCGAACTTCGAACCGCACTCGGGACAGGTCACTCGGACCGTCGCTTCATCTTCGTTGACCCGGTTGTACATCTCCTCAAGGAACCGGAGATCGCTCGCGAAGAGGTTCTCGATAACTCCGGTGTTGACTTCCTTGAGATCCCCGAGCCGAGAGATCACGCGGCTGAGAAGCACAATGATCAAATACGCCCGGTTTCGCTGCACACGAAGGTCGTTCAGAGGAACGATCTCGTCCTTAGCGTTTGCCAGGCGCATCACCCCATCTTTGTGAAGGTTGCCGTCTTTATCGACATACCCACGCGGAAGGATGAACTCGTACTCGGTTTTGAGTTGCATTACGCGCGCTCCACCTTCTCAACTGCGAGCTCGACCTTTTCGATGGCCATGCCGCTGGAGTCTGCGTCCATGTCAGGAACGTACCACTTGCAAGGCCAGGCCTCGTAGAAGTTGTAACGAGCAACTTCGGACTGCCCATCCTGGTCGAGGATGATGACCGAGCCAGCACGACGGTCAATCTTGCCGTCTTCGATGTTCTTCCGCCACTGCCACAGGTCGTCGGTGGCGGTGTAGCCACGCTCAAGGACGATGTTGTTGTAGGTGGTACGGCCGGGCTTCTTGCGAACGACCATGTCGTTGCCCTGCTTGAACTCAATGATTTCAGTTTCCGAGTCCATACCGGACACGCTCTTGAAACCACCGACGATCACGCGGTTGTCGTTGATGACTCCCTGGATTTCCAGCAGGAAGTGGTAGGCACCGAACAGTTCTTCGGTAGGCATGTTGCTCTCCTTGGTTGGTTTACCTGAGCCACGGTGGGAGGAGGCTCAGGCGGGTTTACAGCGAGTGGGAATCAAACCTCTTCGATGAGGCCACCACCATCCCACTGGCCGATACTGAAGATGACAAATTCTGCGGGCTTGACCGGGCAGATGCCGATCTGCACATTGACCTGGCCGGCGTCGATGAGGTACCGGGGGTTGGTCTCATCGTCGCACTTGACGTAAAACGCTTCTTCTGGGGTTTGCCCGAAGAGAGCGCCGGAACGCCAGACACGCATCAGGTACGAGCGCACATCACGCGACAGCTTCTTCCACAAAGTGTGGTCGTTGGGCTCGAACACGGCCCACTGGCTGCCGACCATGATGGACTGCTCCACCATGATGAAGAGACGGCGGACGTTGATGTACTTCCAGGACGGGTCGTTCTTGGTCGCGAGGGTACGAGCCCCCCAGACCCGGATGCCCCGGTCCTTGAACTCGCGGATGACGTTGATGCCGCGGTCGTTGTACTGGCCCTGCTCCAGACGGTTGATGTTCTGGGTCAGGCCGGTGATGCCCATCACAAGCTCGTTTGCTGGGGCCTTGTGAACACCACGCTCGGTGTCAACGCGGGCCATTATCCCAGCGATGTGGCCACTCGGCGGCACGTAGAGCTCGTTGCGCGTGGACTTCTGGAGCTTGCGGCGGTTGGGACCGGACACTGCGATGTGATCCTGGTTGCCCACAAACCAGCTCGGCTTGGTGATCTTGAGCCAAGGCACGTACATGGCGCCGAAGCCCTTGGCCGAAGCCGGGATGTCCATGGAGCCGTCGGAGACGATGGGACCATCGAGGATCGCAAAGCGGTCCTTGCGGGTCTCACAGTGCTCGAGGACTTCCTTTTGCTGCAGGCTGCTGAGGCCCGGAGCGGCCATGATGGCCATGTCGTCCACGTCGTCGAACGCGTAGAGTCCGAGCTTGTCGGCTTGGTTCTCGCGAATACTCTGATCGACGTCCTTGACGCCCATCAGGTAGACGTAGCACTTGCCGCCGCCATTGTCGTAGAAGCCGTTGACCGACGCCACGAAGTTGAACACGGAGGGCTGCGAGAGCCAGCCGCGGAACCGCTCCTTGAGGGTCTCGTCCTTACCAAGCGCCTCGAAGACCGCGTCCGCAGCGTCGTCCGGGTCGTCGATCTCCTCACCAATGAGGTCCATCAGCGACTCGGTCTGCATCAGGTACTCGGCGTAGAAGCTCTGAAGCCAGCGGAAGAACTCACCCTTGTTGGTGATGCCCATCGGCGGAACCGAGTACTCGGTGCGCATGGCGGTACCGGCAGCGCTTTCGTACTGCAGACCGTACACGGCGAGAACATCGGATGCAGTCTTCGGCTGCGCTTGTTCCAGCGCGAAGGTCTCGTGGATCTGGTTG
>CAJWOS010000488.1 GCA_913044235.1 uncultured Pseudomonadota bacterium | reverse complement strand
CATGTATCCGGACAGGCGCGTGTCCTTGCCGATAACAACGCGGTGATCCTGCTGATCACGGCGAAAATAACGCCCGGCAGCTGCGCCCAGCTTCATCGCCAGCTCGGCCGTCATGGGATGAGTGTTGGTCAAACCGCGCACACCATCGGTGCCGAATCGAATGGGAGGATGATCCATGCGAACTCCCGGAGCGGGTTTATTCGGATTCAGGGGCCGCAACGGCCGGTTGTACCGTAAACGAGGACGGGCCCAGCTCGTCGACCCGGATGCCTTCGCTCTCGCCTCCGTGGAAGACGGTCACTGCGCTGTCATCCTGGTTGCGACGGGACCAGCGCACGGTCTTGGACGAGCGGTTTTCGGATTCGGGAACGCTGATGATGACCCGAACACGGTCGGCCTTGAGTTCGTTGATGGCTCGGATGGGACCCTTGACCGTGACGAACTTTGCGGTCGAGGGGCTTGCGGCCCATCCACTGTCCACGATGACCGGCACCTCGGTGAAGGTTCGATTGTCGACCAGTGCGTCGACCGCAACCCGCACGCTCACAGGGGTGTCGTTGGTGGGCCGGAGGTTGGAGCTTGGCGTCTTGATGGCCACATCGGCGACCAGTGAGTCCGTGCGACCGCTGATGTTCACGATGTCCGTGGAGACTTCGTTGATGTCTCGAAGCACGGACTCCGGGCCCTCGATCTCCACCGACTCTGGATCGATGGTGATGGATCCGCGCTCCCAGCCCTCGGCGGGCTCGCCGATGACAGCGGGCCGCACGCGTACGGTGCGCTTGATCTTTGCGTCGAGCTCGACCTCCGTCATGGGCGGGGTGATTTGCGTGATCTTCAGGTTGTCGGGAAGTCCAGTGACCGACCGCTCGGTGTAGTCGATGGTCGCGGTTCCCTTTTCCGCCTCGGACAGGTCGACACTCATCGACAGCGTGCGGCGTTCGATGGTGCGGACCCGACCTTGGGGGCCGCTGACCGTGATCGACACCCAGCGTGGGACCTCGTCGACTCGCACCAGATCCTCAGGCCAGTCGTAGCTCACCCGCACCCGTGTTCGCTGCTCCACCACCTGTTCGGCTTGAAGCAGTGTCCAGATCGACACGGCGAGTCCCAGGCTCATCACCTTGAGTCCCACATTGTCGGTGGTCATCCGGATCAGGCGCACACGGAGGGCTTCGAGTACCCGACGCAGCCTCAACGCGCTGCTTCCAGAGCGTGGAATCGGCACTTTCATGCCGGACCTCCCGCCGGAGCGGCGGGGGGCTCGGTGGCGTTGGTGAGAATGGTCTGCAGGTGCTGCCGGAGCTGGTTGGCATCCTGCATCGGTTGAAGGGCGCCGTGCTCGACCACAGAGACGTTGCCGCGCTCCTCACTCACGATGATCACAAGGGCGTCCGTTTCTTCGGTCAGCCCGATGGCGGCTCGATGGCGGGTGCCGAAGAAGCGGCTCACATTCTTGGACTGGGTGAGGGGAAGGAACACCTGGGCTGCTGCGATGCGACCCTTCTGGAGAATCACGGCACCATCGTGCAGGGGGCTGGTGGCGTGGAAGATGGCCAGCAGCAACTCCTGGCTCACGTCGGCGTCGACGCGTGTGGCCGGCTCGACGTAGTGATCGAGCAAAGCGGCGCGTTCGATGGCAATCAGTGCGCCCACGCGCCGACTGGCCATCATGGTCGACGCGCGAACGAGCTCCTCCACGATGGGCAGGGACAGGCCGACCGCCTGCCGGGGGCCACTGAAGAAGAGTCTTCCGCCCGCGTTGGCGAGTGCGCGCTGGATGTCTTTCTGGAACAACACGATCACCGCGACTGGCACCACGATCTTGAACTGGTTCAGCATGGTGTGGAGCGTGATCAACTCCAGCAGATCTGCCAATGCGTACAGGACCATCAGCGCGATGAGCCCCACCATGGTCTCGATGGCACGGGTACCACGCATGAGGAGGATCCCCCGGTACAGGATCCACGACATGAGCCCGATATCGAGAATGTCTGTCCAGCGGATGGACTCAAGGAGCCACAGTTCCAAGGCTGCTCCATGGGCGGCGACGCGCGGCGACTGTACCCCGTGCGGCACAGTGTGCGGGCGAGAGGCCGTGGCTTTCTCTGCACAACGTGAGGGCACACGATGTTGCCATGAGTTTTGTGTTGGGTGCCGAGAATGAAGAACATTCGGTCCATTCGGTTAAAGCTCTCGCCCGCTGTCGCGCCGTAGGGGTCGTCGAGCGCCGGTTTTGTGCACAAGGCGAGAACATGTCCAAACCACGCAACCAATCGCCCGATGTGCCCACGCCCGACGCGCGACGGGGGCGCGTCGACCTCCAGCGCCTCGTCGCGCTCGCCAGACCGCAGCTGGGCCTCCTGATTCCGGGAACCCTCGCCTTGTTTGTGGGGGTGGGCGGGAGCCTGCTTGTGCCCGTGCTGCTTGGTCGCGCGGTCGATGAGCTCACCGCGGTCTCGGATCCGGCGATCATCGATCGAATGGCGGTGGCGGTGCTCGGTCTGTTCTTCGTGTCCGGGGTGGCGACCGCGCTGCGGTCGTACCTGTTCACGGTGGCGGGCGAGCGGGGGGTGGCGAGCCTGCGCACAGACCTCTTCGCAGCCTTGCTGGGTCAGGAAGTCGGTTTCTTCGACCAGCAGCGCACCGGCGAGCTCACCAACCGACTGGCCAGTGACACCACAGTCATCCAGAATGCAGTCACGGTGAATGTGTCGATGGCGCTGCGGTTTTGTTTGTCCATCGTGGGATCGCTGGCGGTGTTGTTCTGGTACTCGTGGGAGCTCACGTTGTTGATGCTCCTGGTGGTTCCGTTTGTGGCCGGTGGGGCCGGCTTCTATGGGCGGCGGCTCCGGAATGTGTCGCGTCGGGTGCAAGATGCCCTCGCCCGTGCGAGTGCTGTGGCGGAAGAGTCGCTCTCGGGAATCCGTACCGTTCGGGCTTTTGCGCGGGAGGGCCAAGAGGTGAAGCGCTATGCCGCTGCAGTAGACGACAGCTACGAGGTCGCGCGAATCCGGGCACGGATGGCTGCCACGTTTACAGGGCTGGTCACGTTCCTTGGATACGGCGCGCTGGTGCTTGTGCTGTGGTGGGGTGGACGGATGCTCGCGTCGGGAGAGATCTCCGACGGAAACCTCCTCACGTTTTTGATGCTCACACTCTCGACGGCTTTTTCAATCGGTGCGCTGGCCGGGCTCTGGCAAGACTTCGCCAAGGCCATCGGTGCCAGTGAGCGTGTCTTTGAGCTGATTGACCGAACGGCCACCATGACCGATGAAGGACGCACTTTGGCCAAGGTCCGAGGGCATGTTCGGCTGTCGGCGGTCGACTTTACGTATCCGAGTCGCCCGGATGCTCCCGTGCTTCACGGTGTGGACTTGTCTCTTGAGCCCGGCAGTGTGGTGGCTTTGGTTGGGCCGTCTGGTTCCGGCAAGAGCACCATCGCCGCGCTGCTGTCTCGCTTTTACGACCCCGACTCGGGCGCAGTCCTGCTCGATGATGTGCCTTTTGGAGCCTTGGAGGTCGACTGGTTGCGAGGGACTGTGGGGGTTGTGTCGCAGGAGCCGGTGCTCTTCGCCACCACCATCACGGAGAACATCCGGTATGGGCGCCCCGATGCAACCATGGAAGCGGTGCGGGCGGCCGCGCGGGCTGCGAATGCCGAGGAGTTCATCCTCGCCTTTCCTGATGGCTTTGACACTGCGGTGGGGGAGCGCGGCGTGCGCCTGTCAGGTGGGCAGAAGCAGCGGGTGGCGATTGCGCGTGCTCTGCTGAAGGACCCTCGGATTCTGGTGCTCGATGAGGCCACCAGTGCACTCGATACCGAGTCGGAGCACCTCGTGCAGGAAGCACTGGAACGGCTGATGGAGGGTCGCACCACATTGGTCATCGCGCATCGGTTGAGCACCATTCAGGGTGCCGATCGTGTGGTGGTGATGGATCAGGGCCGCGTGGTGGAGGAGGGGAGTCATGAAGGGCTCCTCGAAGCCGATGGACTGTATCGGCGTCTCGTGGAGCGCCAGTTCGCTTCGTAGCCCGGTGCGCTCAGTCCATGCCCACCAGCATCTCCTCTCCATCGCGCTCGATGACCAAGCTCACTCCGGGCCCTCCCCAGTGGTCGAGAACGGTGTCCGTGATCTCGTCGGACAAGGACGGCATCAGGTCGTTGAGGTTCATGCCGGCCATCGACACTCCTCGCACGATGTCGCCCTCCTGGAGGCCATTGGATGCTGCGCTCCCCTCCGAGTCCAGTGAGCTCACCACCAAGAGCCCTTCATCGTCGGTTTCCAGTGCAAACCCGTTTTCATCGAGAATCCCTGCTTCTCCGGTGGTGAGCTCCAGGGCTTCAGCCGTTGCATCGTGGACTTCCACGGACACGGTATGGAATGGCCTCGTGGCGAGCATCACCTCGTATGTGCCGTCATCCAGACCGGTGATGGCAAACCGACCTTCCGTGCGGGATGTGGTCTGGCCGATGCCGCTGAGCCGGTCGCCTTCGCCCGCGAACGCCACAATGGAGTGGCCCGGCGCCCCTTCTCCTGTGACGCCATCGAGCACAACGCCTTCGATCCGCCCACCGCCACCGATGTCGATGGTACCCACCTCCGTGATCCCTTCGCCCACCTCGATGTTTGGCTTGTCGGCCTGTCCAGAGCTGCTCTGCGCCACGAGCATGTAGCTGCCGGGCTTGAGGCCCAAGAGCTCATACTCCCCATCGGGCAGACACGAGGCTTGCGCTCCAGCGCTCAACCCACCGGAAATGTCTTCGAGACCCTCGGGGAGGCGGGTGGCCCGGATGCTGCATTGGCTGAGGGAGGGGTCAACCGGACGGCCGGCAACGGTGACTCGTCCGCGGAGGCCACCGCGGTCGCGAAGATCGAGCCAGACTTCGCTGTCTTCTGGATTGACCTCCACAGCCATTCCTGCGCCACGAATGGCTGCGGCGCCTTCGGGACAATTGCATTCGGTGGGAGCGCCGAAGCAGGGGGCACCGACCGGGAGCATGCGGCTGGTGCACATCAGTGGGACGATGCTTTCGCACGAGTCGTCGGCCAGTCCGGCACAGTGCACGGTGACGATCCTGGCAGGCTCCAGCGTGAAGTCCAGCTCCACCACAGTGTCTGCCGCGTGTTCCGCTTCCACCCGAAGCCGCTCCGACTCTGATGCATGACCTTGGGCCTGGGCCTCGACCCGACTCAGCTTGCGAGGGTCCACAAGCAGCCCGTATCGGCCAGCATCATCGGTTCGGTCGGATGCGTTTGCGGCGCGGACCCGGGCGTTTTCAATCGGCTCCCCTGAAGGGTTTGTTACGGTACCGCGAATCGCCAACCCATCGACCAGTCGAACAACCACGCGCTGCTCCACCAAGGTGTCGATGTTCTCGC
The DNA here is from genome assembly GCA_913044235.1 of uncultured Pseudomonadota bacterium. Lineage (GTDB taxonomy): Bacteria > Myxococcota_A > UBA796 > UBA796 > UBA2385 > CAJWOS01. Next base: position 284 of record CAJWOS010000488.1, on the reverse strand, counting down.
GTCGGCCTTGCGGGTAGCCCTTCCGGCGCACCCAAATCTTGGCCACGCCACAGGGCGTGTCGGCCATTCGTGCCACGCCCTTTGCATTGGTGTTGGTGATTCGGTAGGCGCCCTCGTCCCGGCCCTCCACCCGCACCGATGCCCGTACGGCTTGGCTCGGAATGGGCAGACCGTCGGGACCGTATACGATCACGTCGATGGGACACATCTGCAGCGCAAGGAACTCCAGGACATCATCGCGATTCTCGGTCTCGACGAACTCTCCGAAGACGATCGTCGCACCG
>CAJWOS010000487.1 GCA_913044235.1 uncultured Pseudomonadota bacterium | reverse complement strand
CCATGGAACCCACCAACAACGCCGGCGTGAAGTCGACTCGGGCCTGACTCGGTCGACGTTCCCCGTCGACCTCGCGAGCTGACCATGCTCCGATGGACGCCATCGGGGGCAGTGACGCTTCCAGACACGGTACAGATACGGGTAGAGGTCTCGTATCCAGACCGGCTGCCCGCAGGTGCCCCGTCTCCGACCCGACGACTTGAGCCCAACGAGCTTATCGACAACATCGTGTACTTCACGAAAGGGCTCGACACCCCTCGAACCCGCCCCTGCGTGTCGATGGTGTTGTCGGGGCATGGCGTGGCCACCCGTTCCGACATTCCGACCGCCCTACGGCAAGCACGGGCACTCGGTGTGAGATGGACCGTTCTTCATGCCGGTCACAGCGAGCTTGACCGGATCGACGTTTCCTGGATGGACGGTCTCGTGGACCGCCTCGTGCTGCCAGTCCATCGTGCCGCGCCTCTCGACCGATACGAGCACTTGGTTGCCGCCTGTCGGGCCCGCGCGATCTCGGTGGTTTTTGCCGTTGATCTCCGGGCGTCGCTGCTGCCTGACCTGCCTGAAGTGGCAGGCGCCCTCGACGCGCTCAAACCAGCGGCTATCGTGTTCACATGGCCGTTCCCGATGGATGGGCTCCCTGCGGAGCGGGCCTCCGAGGATGCGCACTGGCGTGAGCAGGTCGAGCGCGGACTGCAGGCCGTTCAAAACGCGCCTGCACTCGTGCGGGGCCTGCCCATTTGCTACCTGCCGCAGCACCCCTCACTTTTTCGTCGCACGTCAAATCGGTGGTATGTCGATGCCGCCCACCAGAAGCAGCACGCCCTCCTATTCTTGCCGGATGTGGTGCAGTTCGACAAAGCCGATGCGTGTCGCTTCTGCACCATGGATCACTTGTGTGACGGGTTTTTCCAGCCCTACCTCGCACAGGGGCACCGCCCCCTCCAGCCGGTCTGACCCCACACAAGGACGGCACGACCCGAGAGGTCTCACATGGCGTCGAGCGCTTCCTTGATGAGACCGACCTGCGCCTCGGCACGCGCTCGATGGCGGGGATCTTCCTGCTGAGCCTTGACCAAGGACTGTAGCGCCTCGTCGACGTTCCCCATCAAAAGCTGAGACTGGGCCAGGTACCACCAGACCTGCCGAGGCGGATTGGCGGAGGCCTCCAGCTCGCTGAGTGGCTTCAGGATGCGGTTGGCTTTGGCTCCATTTCCTGCACAGACCCAGGCCGCTCCTTCCAGCATTCCCAGCCGTGGCATGTCTGGATTCTCCCGGACAATGCCCCGCATGCGACCCGCCGCGGTGCGACAGTCCCCCGAGCCAAGGTCCGCCACCACCATTTGCACGGCAGGGGGAAGCTCCTCCAGGCGAGCGACCTCGGGCGCAGAAAGGTCCGCGAGCGCTGCAACACCTTTGACCGGCCCCGTCGGCGCGCTGCCGTCGTCACCCCGCAGCGCCCACAGCGCCCCTGCACCCAAAAGCACGACGGTGACCAGCGGGATCCAGGCCCGACCGCCGGACGATCCGGCGTCCGCAGCGGCCCCCGGAAGTGCACGACTTCCCCCCTTCGACGATGCACCGCCTCGTGCACGAGACTGCATCTTGGCGCGACGAGCCTCGCGAGCATCCTTCATCGCAGATCGCATTGCCGCCTGAAGGTCGACAGTTTCATCGAGTGACTTCTGGACATGAGCCGCTTCTTCGGCAAGCTCGGCCCGCGTTGTCTCATGGTCGACTGCGTCGAGCGTTCGCACAATGCGGTCCATCGTGCGGAGGTCTTCACGACATTGCGCACAGATCGCCAGGTGCTTCTCCGCCGCCTCTTTCAGACGCGGATTGAGCGTGTCGGGCACGATGGTCCACTGCATGACAATCGCTGGCGGCAGGTGGCGACTGCCATCCGACGCCTTGGCTCGGCCAGTCTGGAGGGCTTCAACAGCAATCCGTCCAGCAGTCATCAATGCGACCACCTTCACCTGGCCCGCGGTCGCAGGCCGCTGGCGCATCACTTGGTCGGCGATTGCGCCCGTGAGCTCCCGCCGCTTGTCTTCCGATGCATATTTGCCCCGCACTTCCGGTCCGATCGCCTTGAGAAACGCCGGATGCCCAAGCACCCGTTCCGCCGTACTCCGGATCGCGTTGCGCAATGCGGTACGGGCGCTCGGATCACCGCTCGCCCAACGCACAACAAGCGCATCATCCATGGTCGTACCTCCACCGTGGCCAGCAGTATCGCACGGGCGGTCACCCAGGACCGATTGAGGAGTCGCCGGCCAAATCCACAGCAAATCCACTGTAGGGTAGGTGTCTCAAAACCGATATATTCGGCGCGCGATGCGACGCACCCGAAACTGGATTGTCGATGGCCAACCCCCATTCGCCCTTCGAAGCCCCACGAGCAACATCGGTGCCCCCGTCTGGCTCAAGCCTGCCGGCCAGCGAGCGGCGCACCACAATCTTGGTAGTGGAAGATGAGCCCCGCAGCCAGCGGATCATTCAGCGACTCCTCCTGCAGCGCGGGCATGCGGTGGATGTGGCTGGAACTGCGGAAGAGGCACTCGAGTTGATTGAGCTCAATGACTACGACGTCACCCTTGTGGACTACCAGCTTCCCGACCTGATGGGTCACGAGCTTGTGGAACAGGCACGCGTGATCGAGCCTCTGATGCAATTCGTAGGCATCTCTGGGTATGGCAACCCAGAAGTCGCACGGAACTTGATGAGCGCCGGAGCGATCGACTTTTTTGACAAGCACAACCTGGCAGACAACCGATTCCATGATGTGGTGCAACGCGCCATTTCTGAACGCACTTGGCGCGACGAAGATGCCCACCGTCGGAGGCGTGTCGACAAAGCCAGCCGTGGTGGTGCTTTTGCGGGATTGTATGGCAACAGTCCCTCGATGCTGTCTGTAAAAGATGACATCCGCATGGTGTCGCCACGAACCGGTGTCCCGGTATTGATTCTTGGGCCCAGTGGCGCGGGCAAGGAGCGTGTCGCGAACGCGATCCATCGCGCATCGGGAGTCAAAGGACGATTCGTTGCCTGCAACGTGGCTGAGATCCCCGAGACCCTCTTCGAAGGGGAGCTCTTTGGACACAAGCGCGGGGCCTACACCGGTGCCGAGCGCACAACGCAAGGGCTCTTCGAGCAGGCCAACGACGGAACCCTATTTCTCGACGAAATCGGCCTGCTGCCAATGACCCAGCAGGGCAAGCTCCTCCGAGTGCTGAATGAAAAGCAGTTCCGGATGGTCGGCGGCACCATGCCCAAGCGGTTCACTGGGCGCCTCGTCTGCGCAACCAACGAAGACCTCAAAGCCCTCGTGCGCGAAGGGAAATTTCGCGAGGACCTCCTCTTCCGAATCAACACCTGCGTGATCCAGATCCCGGACCTCAACAGTCGAATCGAAGACATCCCGCACCTCGCCTACTATTTTATCGAGCAGCTCAACATCGACTGGAAGCTCGCACCGCCAATCTCCACTGTAGAGCCAGAGGTCTGGCGCGCCCTCCAAAGTCACGACTGGAGAGCCAACAATGTGCGCGAGTTGAGGAATGTCATCACCCAGGCAGCAATGAGGGCGGCCGATGAAGCCTCGCTCAACCCTCGCCGGTCCACCACGGTTGCCATCCGACACTCGCACTTGCCCACGCACCTCCGTGAGGCTGCTGCCGCCCCATCGAATCCAAAACAGGCCCAAAGCAAAACAGCGGTCGCCACCGATGCTGGGTTTGCCTTTCCCGCCGACCTGTTCGCTTTGTCCCGGAAGAACGCCAAGGACGTGGTGATTCGAGAGTTTGAGAGCCGATACGTACAGTTCCTGCTCGAACAGAACGACTACAACGTCACGCATGCCGCCCGAGCAGCCGACATGCAGCGACCGAACTTCAAGCGACTCATGAATCGACTCGACATCAAGATCCCCCGTGGTCCGCAGTAAGCGCCATGCGAAGTTGACGCTGTGAAGCCCCCAGAACGCAGGCCGCGGGATACGTTCGGCCTGCACCACGGCGGGAGCACTGCATGGCAATCTTCTCCGAAATGGCAAACCTCGAACATGAACAGCTCGTGTTTTGTCGCAACGATGATGTGGGATTGCGCGCCATCATCGCGATTCACAGCACGGCACTCGGTCCTGCACTCGGTGGCTGTCGCCTGTACAACTATGCCAACGAGGACGACGCTGTACGGGATGTCCTGCGGCTTTCGCGCGGCATGACCTACAAGGCGGCTGTGGCCGGACTCGACTTTGGTGGCGGTAAGGCCGTGATCATCGGAGACCCGTCCATCAAGTCCGAGCCACTCTTTCGTGCCTTTGGCCGCTTTGTGGAGAGCCTCCGGGGTCGCTACATCACGGCAGAAGACATGAACACCACAGTCGAGGACATGAACCACATTCGTCGAGAGACCAACCACGTCAACGGCGCATCGCTCCATGCGGGCGGGTCGGGCGACCCCTCACCCGTGACCGCATGGGGTGTTTTTCACGGCATTCGGGCGTGCTTGGAGGTTGTGCATGGCTCTCCAGATGTGTCCGGCCGGACCGTGGCCATTCAGGGACTGGGGGCCGTAGGGTTTGAGCTCGCTCGATACCTACACGAAGCCGGAGCCCAGTTGCTCTTCAACGATATTTCCGATCGGAAGCTCACACGAGCCATCGAAACATTCGGTGGGACCGTGGTCGATGGTGACGACTACTACAGCTCAGAGTGCGACGTGCTTGCACCGTGCGCCATCGGGGGGATCATCAACGCCGCAACCATCCCTCGGATCCGAGCACCCATCATCGCCGGTGCGGCGAACAACCAGCTCGACGATGAAGCGCGAGACGGGGAACAGCTTGAAGCCGCAGGCATCGTGTATGCACCCGACTACGTGATTAGCGCAGGTGGGCTGATCAACGTCGCGGCGGAGCGCAGCGGAGCCTCGGCAGAAGCCGCGATGAGCGATGCCGCGGGCATCTTCGACACTGTGAAGCAGATCATCAACCTGTCGCGTGCCGGACGCATCACGACCACGGCCGCATCGAACCAGGTCGCGGAACAGCGGATCGATGCGGTGTCGAGGCTTCGCCGCTTTCACCTCCCATAGCCGCGGCCCCCCGATCGATCGCAGTCCGCACCCCATGTCGATTGCACTGCCTTGAACGATATGTTTGAAGTGGCCGGCGTCGGGAGATATGATGGCGGCGTGCAGGGGACAGATTATCGGCAGCCCCGCACCAACGAAATGGCTTTTCTCCTTCCTTGGTGAACGTTTTTTCTGGGACGAGTCACCGGTGGCGTCTCCCTACCGAGCGTAGGCCCCCCGACGCCCCGTATGCCGACTGCATTTCTTCATGTAGACGGCCGGCCCAACCTACCCATACTGCCTCCCCCCCCTCCGCCAGCTTGTTCCCCCGAGCTGCCTTCCCCCACTCTCCCGAGCACACCGTGACGCACCTCCGCCTCGTGCCCACCGTGCGCAGCCCAGCGTACGATGGTCCGCTCGACCTTCTTCTGTTTCTGGTTCGCCGTCAGGGCGTCGACCTTCGAGACATTCCGATTGCACCCATCGCTGATGCATATGTGGACCAACTCGAAGTCATTCAATCTCTCGACCTCGACAGCGCCAGCGACTTCGTGGTGATGGCCTCCACCCTTTGCTGGCTCAAGAGCCGTGAGATTTT
>CAJWOS010000486.1 GCA_913044235.1 uncultured Pseudomonadota bacterium | reverse complement strand
AGAGCTGGTCCGTGTTGTCCCACACGCAGTCGAAGCGCAGCACCTTGCGGTCGTTCGCGAGGAACGAGCCGAGGTCGACCGCCGACTGCGGCTTGCCGAGCCGCGCCTCCATGTACATCTTCATCGGGTGCATGCGCCGGTTGCGCTTGACCGTCAGGTCGGCGCCCGTCTCGCGCTGCATCTTCTGGCGCAGCATCGTGTTGTACTCGCCCTCGGGGCAGTCGGGCGCGGCCATGTACTGCGCGGGCGGCAGCAGCCGGACCAGGTTGCCCGTGGTGAATTCTGTAGCGAATGCAGCCTGGGCGCCGGCGTCTATCTGGGGTCTGCACTCGTATGGAGGGAGCATGCTGCGGTATGTGTCGAGAGATCTCCACGCGGCGCGGTCCAGGTCCGGGCTGCGCAGGTACGCCGGATCCAGGTATCTGGCGTCTTCAAATTGCGACCACGCCGCGTAGAGCCGGATCTCCATTGGATCGATAATGGCGTCCGGGTCCATGTCTTGGGCACGTCCCATGGTGCCGTACGCGGGGCTGCCGGCCTTGCACAGGTGATGCGGGATGTACAGCCGGTGAACGATTTTATCGGTATCCTCCAGGGGTTCTGTCTCGGTTCCTTGCGCGTCCCCAAACACCACGGTCGCCCCGCCCGGCTGCACCGTGCCCTCCCTGTCCTCCCCCCCCTTGGTCGACGCCGCCCGCCGCACGCGCGTGCCACCACTCTCTCTCCCGCCACCGCTCACCACCTCTCCTCCGCCCCGCAGCTCAACGCGCTCTCGCTCAACGCCCCGTCGGGCTCGCGCCTCGGCAACCCGAAGGCGTCGGCGTCGCTCCGCGGCCCGAAGTCCAAGGCGGGCGACTTCTGCTACGGCCTGCCGGGCAACATCGCGCCGGCGGGCAACTTCGAGACCTACGCGAAGACCTACCCGGGCCTCTACTCGGCGCTCTCCGGTTTACCGATGGGCGAGACGACGCCCTTCCTCGGCAGCAAGCCGGCCGAGCCGCCCGCGGAGGTGGTCACGAGTACGCAGCTCGCCGAGCAGGCCTTCGATGGGGGGCAGCTCCCAGCCGATGCGGTCGCGGGTGCGCGCAAGGGGGGTCCCAGGGACCACGGTGAGGGTGAGTGCGGCGAGAAAGTCTGGGTTCATGTCGGTGGCAAGACGAGCCGAAGCGGCGGCGTGCTCCTGGGTGCGCTCGGTTCCTCCGGCGCCGAGCAGGAAGATCGCCGAGAGCTTCATTCCTGCGAGACGGGCGCGTGCTGAGGCATCTACGTGCTGTTGGTAGAGGTATTCTTCCGACCGTTCAGCGCCTTCCGGTCGCGGTCCCTTGGCCAGCTGGCGCATGGTCTGCTCATCGCCGGATTCGGGTCCCATGTAGAGCAGGGAGAGCCCGTGTGCTTGTAGGCTATGAAGCTCGTTGGGGGTCTTGTGGAGCACGTCCGACGCCATGGCGTAGCACGACACCCGGCGCAGTCGCGGGAACAGGTAGCGTGCGTCTTCGAGTATGGTGAGCCAGTGGTCCATGGGCATGCAAAGAGCGTTGCCGTCGGCCACGAAGAGCTTTTCCACCCGGTGGCCGTAGCGCTCGGCCGCCACGCGCAGATCCTGCCGGGCCTCATCGAGGTCGCGAAGCCGGAAGGTGGGCTTGTCGCGGTACATGTCGCAGTACGTGCAGTTGTTCCAGGAACAGCCGATGGTGGCTTGCAGGATCAGGGCGTCGTGTTCGCTGGGTGGGCGGTAGATCTTGCCGACATAGCGCATGATGGAAGCGTTCCTGGAGACGCGGGTGGTGCGATCGACGGAGTCAGGGCCGTCAACACCAGGGGCCTATCGCGTGGCAGCAGTCGTCGGGATGGGGTCCGTCTGCCTGGCTTTACGCCAACACCCACCCCATGAAGCCTTCTCCCACGCACATCCACGCATGGATCAGCCAGGCGCAGCCCAGCACGTGTCCGGCTTGTTCGGCAACGCCTGCCAGACGGGGCCATCCTCCTGCTTGCAGCGAGTGCTTCATGCTCATGAAGGGCAGCATCAGCAGGACTGCCGGGGCACTCATCACGCCGTTGACTGCTGAGTACACGAATCGGAATGCCGTCTTCATCAAAGCTCCGTGGGGTCAGAGGAAGAGTCCGGATGGATGTGAGACTGTGTGGGCACGGGTGCTTGTGGGGCGAGGGGCTTGGGCAGGGAGGTCGAAGCTGTGCCCGAGGCGGACCGATTCATCGCGGGTCCACTGCAGCGGCGCACCTGCGTTCAGCTGATCGAGCTGGGCTGGCTCTACCGCCTGCACGTCGGCCTGGCCCCCCGCGAGAGTCACGCTGCGCAGCACGGCGGCGAGAGCCACCGAGGGCACGTCTCGACTGGGACTCACCAGCACGCGGGCGGCGGTCGCGGCGGTGCATGGGAGGCGCTCTGCCTGCACCGTTCGGTAGTGCAGCAGTGGCTCGAGTGCGTCGATGAGCATCGGTACCTGCACGTTTCCTTCCGCATCCACGCCCACCCAGGCATCGGCCAGCAGGCGCCCCTGCAGGCGAAGGGTGTCGGCGGTGACCTCCACCACCGCAAAGCTGCCACCATCGACCGGCAGCACAGAGCCCTCGCTGCATGCGGCGCGGGCAGGCGCGGGGATCTCCGACCATGCCGGGGGGATCCACCAGGTCTCGGCAGGCCGGAACCGATCGACATCGTAGCGGTCCACCCCAGCCGACACTTCAAGGTGCGCGGGCCCGGTAGAAGGGCGGGCGCTCGGTGTGGGCCAGAGGCGCACCAAGGCCAGGGTCATGAGCACCCAGCCCAGCACCAGGCCATACAAGAGGCCCGTCTCGTGGAGCTCAAACCAGTCTTTCCAGGGCTCGATCATGGGCACTCTCCGGGGTGTATTCGATCAGACTGCGAAGTGGCCGGTGGGTTCCCGACGATTCACCAGCCGCCCCGGCCGGTGAGGGCATGCAGGCGCCGGTTGTTCACGTTGAGCTCGAGAGACCAGCGGGTGCCTTCGACAAACACCCGCCAGGCCTGCACCTGCAGCACGGTCGACACGCTGGCGCCCTCAAGCGTGAGGTGCGGTCCATGGCCCGGTGCCCAGGTGGGCACACAGGGGCGGGTCAGCACCAGCCCGAGCTCATGCAAAACAATCAGGCGCACGTAGTCGTCAAAGGGATGGGTGCCCGGCGCTGTCCGGTGCTGTTGCGGCGGCACCACAAACAGAAGCTCGCCCGTTCGTGAGCACCAGGAGAGCTTTTCCACCGGTCGGCCGAACGACTGCGACGACAGAGGCGTGTCGGTGGCTTTGAATCGGGCGGCGTTCTCTGGACGCGGAGCGAACGTATTGGCGAGCGGAGTCAGGCCCAGGTCGGCAGCAACCGGATGGGGGCCGTGGGTGTCCACGAGCGCCTGCTCTTCTGGATGATCGGTCCGGTCGGCATACGTTGCAAGCGAGACACGCCCGGCGCCGTCCAGCCGAAACGGCGGAAGGTGGGCGACGGCGGTGAGCAGGCTGTGGGCGGTCATGTGGGCTCGCTCTGGGCAAGGGGGATGAAAAGATAGGCGGCCATCCGGGCCGCCACCCGCCGCAGTCGCTCCAGGTCTCTCAGGTGCCAGTCGTCGCTCGGGATTGGGGTGCCTGGCGGCAGCGCGGCCGTGCGTCGGTGCAGCTCGATGAGTGCCCGCGACAGCCATGCCCAGTAGAGGTCTTCGTTTTCAAAGCGGTCGCTGTGGTGGGCCTGGGACTGCTTCTGTGCTTCCAGTCGCTCCAGCAGTCCTGGAACGTCGACAGCCGCGACGGAAGAGAGAGTGTCGTCGATGCCGAACACGATCCCGGTCATCAACATTCTCACCTCGTACCCTCGCTGCCCGTCAGCGCGAAGCCTCCCCCGCCGCGGCAGCACCTGGAAGTTCCAGTCGCTGAAGTAGCTGGCCCGCGCCCACCGATCCGAGCTCGATGGTGGCTGGCCCCAGTAGCGTTGTGGTCCGATCATGGGGTGCGCCCCCGCAGCTCGACCCGTTTGCGGTGGACTGAGACCACCTCGAGCCAGGGCGGCACCGACTCCAGCTGACTTCGGTCGCCGTTCCACGACCAGATCTCATCCTCGGGAACGCCCAGCTCGGTGAACAGCTCGGCGAGCTCGAGCAGTGGATAGAGCGACGGGTTGCGCCAAACCACGAGGTTGGCCCCCGACCGGTGGGGAAGCGGCAGGCCAGTGGGCAGCTGGCGGAACCGAGCCAGGCGCTCGTACACGGCCTGGGCCACCACGAGGCACGGCCCGCCCACCGGCACCGACGCGCGCGTGAGCGCGCTTCGAAGCGCTCGCGTGCGCTCAGACACCTCGCGTGTGCGCATGCGCTCCCGCCGCCGGCGACTTCGTGCGCCCATCCGTTCTTCCACTCGGTCGGGTGCTGGAGTCATCTGAGCCACGCGAAGGTGCACCGTGGAGGCCTTGGACTCGGGCTCCAGCGCTGCCACCAGGGCGGCGAGATGGGTCTGCTCGGTCTCACCCTGTAGCTCCTCTCCCATGCCCTCTCCCGGTGTGCTCACCACCTCGATGGCCGTGAGCTTCTGCAGGAGCGCCGACACCGCATCGGCCCCCACCGAACCCGGCTCAGGAGCCTTCACTCCTGCGGCTTCCTCGAAGAGACCGGCCAACACCCGCTGAGCGGCAGCCTTCCACGCCGCGGGCGCGCCGAAGGCTTCCAGTCCAACCAGCTCATTGCCCACGAAGAAGGCCCCGCCCAGGTCTCCCTCCGCTGGGCTCCAGGCCGACACTTGCTGCTGAAGCTCGGTCGACATCGCGGCGAGCAGATCGCTGGTTCCGCTGCGCGTCTGCTTGCGCGAGAGGTGTGCGTCGACGTCGGCCCAGACTGTGCCTTGCTCGGCATCGTGGCGCCCTCGCTGGAGCTTGGACCGCAGGCTCCTCCGCACAGATCGGCTTCTCATCTTCCACGGAGTCGTCGCATTGGCCGTTCGAAAGCCTTTCCCGCTACGGTAGGCCCAGCGCCCGCGCTCCACACACGAGACCGGCACCTGGATCTCCTCGCCTGGGGGAATGACGAGGGTTGCGTTGATCTGTCGGTTCTGGCGCGCACCCCGGAGGATTTCACCAGCGACGAGCAGCAGCGGCAGCGGCGTGAGGCTCTCCACTTGGATGCGACCCACCACACCGCCTTCCGAGACCTCCCCCACCCGGGCCGAGTCGTCATCGAGGAGGGCGATCGCAACGGTTGGCGAGGCAGCGCTGCTGCGCAGGGGAACGATGGTGACGGGACCGAGCGCGGACGGCGCGCCAACGACGAGAGATTCGATGAAGTGATGCAGAGGTGCGTTCATGGGCAGGCTCCGATTTGGACAGGGGATGGCGGCATGTTCGTGTCAGTACGACACTCTATTTAAAAGACGGTTCCTCCTTTTTTTGGAAACGCTTCAAGAGGGCGGAAAGCAGGGGCAAGACGGCTGGTGGAGGGCTCGGTCCGGTCACCTTCAGCGGGAGCCAACCCCCTGGAGCTTCGATGCGACCTTCAATGAGGCGAAGCCCACATGCATGGACCACCGATGCGGAGCGAACGCCGCCGAGCTCGAGTGCTCCCAGAGTCATGGGCTGCGGCTTGCCACCGCCGACGGACACGCCACCCGGCTCCACCTGCTCGCAGATGGCATGCGGCAGTAGTGCGGCTGGATCCAGCGTTTGG
>CAJWOS010000485.1 GCA_913044235.1 uncultured Pseudomonadota bacterium | reverse complement strand
CTGTGCACATCGACTTGCCATCGCTCTCCCTGCGTGGCCCCGAGGCGATCTACCAGTACCTGCGCGCGATGCTGGCAGAGCATGGACTGCCTGCGCCCGAAGAGGTATTCCACACGCGGGCGTTGCACCGAACCACCGCTTGGGATTGGCCAGGCAATCTACGCCAGCTACAAGTCTTTGCAGATCGAGCGGTAGGGATCTTTCAGTCTACGGGTCGGCGCATCACTTTCGAAGAGCTTCCCCGGCTGGGGATCTCCTCCAACAAGTCCACCCAGGGGGGCGTTTCGTCCGCGGCCTTCGATGGACTGGATGATGCGATGGTCGAGCACGTGCTCGGTGCATTGGAGTCGGCTGGATGGGTACAGAAGGCAGCAGCAGCGAAGCTGGATATGTCGCCATCGCGCCTAAATAAGTTCCTCAACCGCCACGGGCTGATTGACGAGGTAAGACGGCGCCGTTCCACCTACCGGTCCGGACCGCCTGTTCCGAGGTCCCAATCGCCAAACCGGTAGACTCCCAGTCGCTCTTGGAGGCTTCCGTGGCGTCGCTGCAGTTTCGCTCACTCAAAAAATCCTACGGCAGCGTTCGCGTACTGCACGGAATCGACATGGAAGTCGACGATGGGGAGTTTCTCGTCCTCGTGGGGCCATCAGGATGTGGGAAGAGCACTCTCCTGCGGTGCATCGCTGGACTCGAGACCATTTCGGATGGGGAATTGGACATCGGCGGCCGCTGCGTGAACGACGTGGCACCACGCGATCGCGACGTCGCGATGGTCTTTCAGAGCTATGCGCTGTACCCGCACATGACCGTGCGGCGAAACATGGCATTTGCCCTCGAGCTCCGGAAGACCCCTCAGGTCGAGATGGATGCCGCGGTGAGCCATGCGGCTTCCATGCTGGCACTGGAGCCCCTGCTCGAACGGTACCCAAAGGAGCTTTCTGGTGGTCAGCGGCAGCGTGTGGCGATGGGCCGGGCAATCGTGCGCCGACCATCCGTATTTCTTTTCGATGAGCCGCTGTCGAACCTTGATGCCGCACTGCGCGCGCAGCTTCGGGTAGAGCTGAAGAGCCTCCACCACACCCTCGGCACCACGATGGTGTACGTGACCCACGACCAGGTGGAGGCGATGACACTCGCGGATCGGATCGCGGTTTTGGAAGGCGGCCACCTCCAACAACTGGGCACACCCGCTGAGCTCTATGACGATCCTTCCAACCAGTTTGTGGCTGGGTTCATCGGCACGCCGTCAATGAGCTTCCTGGAGCATCTCGATCCGGAAGTTGTGGTGGGCGTGCGCCCCCACGAGGTGTTTGTGGGGGCAGACGGTCCGGGCGAAGCCCACAACGGCACGGTCGAGGTCGTCGAAACCCTCGGCTTCGAGAGCTTTGTGCACATCTCCCTGTCGTCCGGCGACAAGCTTGTGGCGCGCGTAGAAGGCCCGCCGCCCGAGCGGGGTCCTGTGACGGTTCGCCTTGGGCGCACGTACCGTTTTGATCGCGCGACCGGCGCGCGTATCCGAACATCCTCGGAGTCGTAATGCGAACCAACCCACGCTTTTCTACCGCCTTCCTCCTCGCCATCGGCTGTGGCGGCGGCCTCGACTCCCTCGAAGGAAAAGACACGAGCGCCTCGGTCAGCACCGGGGCAGAGCTCACCTTGGACCGGATCTCGCCAGAGTTCGGGCCGTCCACGGGGGGAACCAGCACGCGTATGACCGGGACTGGGTTTACCGCCGACCTTCAGATCACGATTGGCGGCGAGCTGTGCACAGCGCTCACGGTGATCTCCTCGGTTGAGGTCGCATGCACAACCCCTTCGGGGGAGCCTGGGCCAGCCAATGTGCGCGCGGTGCGGGATGACGGCTCGGAGGTCACGGGCTCGTTCCGGTACACGGACGAGGCGGATGCGGACACCGACGCTGACACCGACACTGACACCGACACGGACACGGACACCGACACCGACACCGACACGGACACCGACGCCGACACCGACGCCGACACCGACGCTGACACCGACGCCGACACCGACGCCGACGTGACAGCAATCACCCTCGACGCCGAAGCCACAGAGATCACGTCGCGTGAGCGTGGCGAGTACATCGTGACCGCTGAGTTCGCCGACGGATCCACGGCGGATGTGACCGCAGACGCTGCCGTGTCGGTCGACGATGAAGCCCTGGCGAAAGTCTACGAAGCCGGCTTCCTCCAGCCCATCGATGCGGGCAGCGTGGTTCTCACTGCCAGCTACGAGACCTTTTCGGCCGATGCCAGCTTCACCATCAGCGTGGTGCCTGCAGTTGCCGGTGACCTGATCATCAACGAGATCCTGTCCGACGGCAGCGCCGAGGGCGATCCCAACGGCGACGGCACGCTTGAGAGCACCCAAGACGAATATGTCGAGATCGCCAACGGATCCGACGTCACTGTGGATCTCACGGGTGTGACGATCTTCGAGGAGCACATCCCCGAGGTCGCCCGCCACACCTTCGCAGAAGGCACCATCCTGAGGGCCGGTCAGGCCATCGTGGTGTTCGGCGGCGGTGACGCCAGCAGCCTGAGCGCAGACAACGCCTCGTTCGTGGTGGCCGACAACGACGACTCCGGGCTGCCCTACGGCCTGGCCCTGAAGAACGACGGTGACCGAATCAAGCTGATGGCTGCAGACGGCGTGACCGTGATCACCGAGGTGGCCTACGGAGACATTGACGAGAGCGCAGAAGAGGCCATCCTCGACGCATCGCTCACCCTGTCGCCCGACGTGTGGGGAACCGGCTACACCCACCATAAATTCGCCACCGACAGCATCGGTGACTACAGCCCCGGCACCTACCTCGACGGCTCCGCCTTCCCTGGTCCCGACGGCCGCTACAGCGCCGAGTGAGCCACCGGCACAGCTTGTCTCGAATGCTTTGGCCCCAGGCCCATCCGCCTGGGGTCCGCTATAAAGACGCGCTGTGACCGCCCGCCACCCTGCCGCAATCCCACCGCACGCCACCACCGTGTCCATCCGGGCTCGGCGCTGGGGTGCGGTGCTGTTTTGTGCACTTGTGGCGGCGGCCGTGCGGGTTCCGCTGCTGTGGGATGACCCCTGGGCCTCCGGCTACGACGGCTGGTACTACGTGCTGCAGACCCGGTCGTGGATGGCTGGTGAGCCCCTGTTCGCCGACCGATCCCTGGTGTTCTGGGCCCTCTCGGCTCTGGCTCGCCTCACCGGCAGCGTGGTGGTCGGAAATAAGGTCGCCACCTGTCTGTTTGCCGCTCTTGGCAGCGCTGGGATGGCCATCGGCTGCGGTCGGATCACGGGCTCGACCGCAGCCGGGCTGGTTGCAGGACTGTGGTGGGCCTGTGCCCCCGGCCACCTCTATGTCTCCTTCGAGTTCCTCAAAAATGAGGCTGGACTGGCTGTGCTCGGCGTGCTCTGGGCCCTGCTGGCACACGCCTCCACCCGCCGATGGGCCCTCGTGGGCGCACTGCTGTGCACCGCCTTCGGACTGGCCGTCCACAAGCTCACCGGCGTCTTCGGCCTGTGTCTCGCCCTCGGCACCCTGGGCGCAGAGGCGTGGCGGCGAGCTCGAAGCCAGGGCATGGCCGTCCCCTCAAGCATGATCGGGTGGACCCTGGCCGTCGGCGGTGCACTCGGTGCCGTGGCGCTGTCGATCGGCGTGCTGCGCGTCGAAGACTTTGCCCGGCTCGTGGCTCCCGGACCATCGGAAAGCAGCCGCTTCATCACCCTCCTGACCAGCACACGCATTCATCCGTTCCATCGCTTCACCCTGGTCGGTGCGCATCTCCTTCCGCTGCTCCTCACCGCAGCACTGTGGCACACCCGGAAGCTCGCCGCCGGGCTTCCCTGGGTTGCCCTGTCCATCGCTGCTGCAGCACCTCTGCTTCCCTTCGGCTTCGACCTCACCGCCTGGCGGCTGCTGTTGATGGCCTTTGTGCCGGCCGCACTCGCCCTCGCCCTCGTGGTAGCGCATGCTCCTCGCTGGGTCGGAGCGGCCGTGGGCATGGGAGTCCTGGCCACCCTGCCAGCCACGGTCCCACATGCAGCCCAGCCCGAGCCCAACTACGCGCAGTGGGCCGAGGTGGTGCCACTCCTACAGGCCCATGTGGCCGAGACCGAGCGGGTCGTGGCCCACCGCGGCGTCTGCGGCTTCGTGTGGGCCGAGGCCGATCGGATCTGTGAGAACTTCGACCCTCAGGGATCTGCCGAGGGCTGGTGGCGCATCGTATACGGCATGGGCGAGGCGCGGCTCGCACCCTACACCAGCCAGCCGCCGGTGCGCCTGATGCTGGGCTACACCCTGGTGCCCGAGGCTGCATGGCGGCAGTTTCGGTTGGAGCACGCTGAGACCCTCCCACTGGTGCATCATCCCCGCAATCCCTACCGTGCTCGGCCCGGCTTCGTGTACGGTCCGAAGGGCACCACCCCCACGGCTGGAGACAGTCGGTGATCGTCGTCACCTACACCACCCAGTACCGAAGCGGTGGGGCCATGCTGGCCCTCGCCGCGCAGACCCTCGCTCGCCAGCGCCAGGCAGCCGGTCACACCGTGCGCCTTCGGGCCACCGAAGACAAGCGAGCCTTCGTCAACGCCCTCCTCGATGCTCCCGAGCCCATCACCGAGCTGCACTTCATCGGCCACAGTGGCATGTACGGACCGATGTTCGGCTCGACCGCGCTCCCCGAACAGCTCAGTCCACACGAGTGGCGCACACTGTCCATCCCCTTCGCCGACCGCGCCCAGGCGTTCTTTCACGCATGTCGCACCGGGCGATGGTTCGCGCCCTACTTCGCCCGAACCTTCCAGGTGCCCGCTTGGGGACACCACCTCTACACCACCGTCTCGCTCGCCCCCGATCGGTACCGGCGTGTGCCCCGCACCGTCGCGCCTCACACGCCGGTCTACGTGGTCGGCCAGCCCGGCCGAACCTCCCATGGCTGGATGGGTAGCCTCGGCAAGCACCTCGGCCTGCTCCCGCCCGTTGCCATCCAGCAACACCTGCCCGCGCCAGGCCTCGACGGCGCAGCCTACGACCATGTGGCCCACCTCTACGACCAGACCTTCCAAGACATCCGCGTGCGCGGCCCGGAGTGGCGGTGGCTCTCGGAGCGGATCCCGCCCAACAGCCACGTGCTCGATCTCGGCTGTGGCACCGGCGCACTTCTCCGGGCACTGGAGTCCCAGGGCGTCACCGGTGCTGGCGTCGATGTCTCCTCGGCCATGCTGGAGCGGGCCCACGCGCACCGGCCCAAGAGTACGTTCGTGCAGCTCGACGGACCTCGACTGCCGTTCGACGATGACTCTTTTGATCGAGTGCTCTCCCTGCTGTCGTGGCGCTACCTGGACTGGGACCCGATCCTGATGGAGATCGCCCGCGTGCTGCGCCCCGGAGGCCACCTCCTCATCGTCGACATGGTGGCCGCTCCAGCCCGCCTCGCCCAGTGGCCTCGTGTGCTCACGCACAAGCTCGCGACCACGCGCCAAGAGCGTCTTCACCCCGGCTATCGGGCCGCACGAACCGCGCTCGTCACCCATCCCGCCTGGCAGGACATGCTCCGCTACAACCCGATCCGAGCCGAGCACGAGTACCGCTGGTACCTCGAGAGCCGCTTTGCAGATCGGCGGGTGGAGACCCTCAACATTGCCCGCCTCAGAAGAATTCTCGCCTTTGACT
>CAJWOS010000484.1 GCA_913044235.1 uncultured Pseudomonadota bacterium | reverse complement strand
CCTCCGCCGCCAATGCCGCCGCAGCCGCCCCCATCGCCACCGCCACCCTCACCTCCGCCGTCACCGCCACCATCACGGCCGCCATCACCAGCCTCGGCCCCGTGTCCACCGACATTCGCATCAACTCCATGGACGTGAGCGAAAACGGCCAGGCATATGTGCACATCTCCAGCGAAAAGCAGCTCGGCATTTTCGACGCCTGTACCGGCACGGCCACCCCGTTTGCCCCACATGGAGCGAACAGCTTGGGAGGGATCAGCTTCGGACCAGCGGGGCGCCTCTTCGGACTCGGCGGCGGCGCCGACACGCTCTGGGAATTTGACCTCTCCACCGGCCTCGCCACCGCCATCGGTCCGCTTGGAATCGACATCGGCAGCAGTGGCATGGCGTGGGACTGTTCCACCCAGACGATGTACGGTGCCGATACGACAGAAAACATCGTCTTTGAGGTCGATCTCAACACCGGCGAAGCGCAAAACATCCAGTTCACCGACGTACCGTTCAGCAGTGTTGGCCTGGAGTACGACCGGGAGACGGGAATGCTCTTCGCGTCGAGCGGGACTTCCCTCTACATGGTCGACCCGACCACGGGCGATACCATCGAGCTCGGAGCGCTCGGCGCCCGGAACATGGACGACCTCGCCTGGCACCCGACCTGCCCATAAATCCCAACGGCTCTCCGAAGGTCTGCATTCGCGGCATTCACCACTGTCCTCCGCCCTCTCGGTCGCACTGCCCCCTGCAGTCCACAAGGTCCTCATCGCCGCAGTCCTCCGGTATCGGCTGAGAGCTTTTCCACACAAACGCGATACGCGACCGCCCCAATCTGACCGACTCGACCGCCATGTCCCCTCCCGACCAGCTCGCACAAGCCCGCATTGCATGGGTAAACGGTGATGCCATCGGCACCATCCGCGCTGCTCAGGCCTGCTGCACGGCTCCAGACCCCTCCACCCGCGCCCGTGCCCTGGTGCTCTGCGGACGCGCTCTGTGCTCGCTCGGACAGTACAACGACGCCTCTCGGATGTTGCGCACGGCGCTCGCCATCGAGCCCAATGCGCTCGATGCGTGGTCGGCCATCGCCACACTCCTCGCCACCACAGGCGACCAGACCGGCGCGCTGAATGCTTGGAAACGTGTCGCGCTTCGATCTCCCAGCGACCCCACTCCGTGGACCCATCTCGCAGAGCTGCACCGCGCGAGGCAGGACTACGAGGCCGCCAGTGCGGCGATGCGGCAAGCCCGAGTGCGCGCCCCTGAGCGAGTCGCACTCGCCATCGAAGAGGCCCTCGACCTTCGATCTGCCGGGTTGGAATCGCAAGCATTCACCGCTGTGAAGACTGCACTGCAACGGTTTCCCAAGAACGTCTTCCTGCACCTGATGGCCGCCGAAGCCCACGGCACACTCGGGCGGCGAGACGACAGCCTCACGCACCTGAACCGGGCCGTCGAGCTCGACCCGCGCCACATCGACGCCCGCTCCAGACGAGCCACCCACTACATGCAGACCCGACGCATCGAAGACGCCGCTGAAGACGTTGCCATGATGCTCCAGCTCGAACCAGACCATGCGCAAGTCCGCCTGCAAGCCGCCCGCCTCGCGACCGTGCGCGGCCATCGGCAAGAAGCCCAGACGCTGCTTGCGTCCCTGCTCGAAGACGAGACAAGCCTGAGCGAGAGCCAGCTGGGCCATGCCCTCCTCTATCGAGCCGAAAACCACGGGAAACAGGGCGACACCGAGAAAGAGTGGATCGACCTCATCCGCGGGCAGTCGGTGCTCGCCCAGGCGCATCTGCGCACGGGAGACGATGGCACAGGCTACCTGAGCCTGCTGCACACCCGCGCGTCGCGGATGGCTCCCGGCAAGCCGTTTCAACGAGCGGCCGTATCCATGCCCACCAGCGCCCCTACCGGCTCGGCGCTCGAAGACCGCCCCCCTGTGTTCATGTTCGGCTTTCCCCGGTCGGGCACCACGCTCTTTGAGAACGTGCTCGGCGCGCATCCACGGTTCACCGCCACCGACGAGCTCAACCTGCTCGGCGCCGTCTTGCAGAGCATCGGACAGGAGTGCGGCAACGTGCCTCCCGAAGACCTCTCCGATGCCCAGGTGCGCCACCTCCGACAGGTCTTCGCGCAAAAGGCGGAGCGTGCTGGCTACACCGATCGCTCCACACGGCTGATCGACAAAAACCCGCTCAACTTTGTGTTCGTCGACATCGTGCGCCGAGTTTTTCCCGACGCACCGGTCGTCATGATCCTCCGCGACCCTCGCGACTGCGTGTGGTCGGCGTTCCGTCAGCCGTTCGAACCCCATGCATCACTGATCCTCACCCGCGACCTGTCCGGGACGGCCACCCTGTATGCGGCAGCCCTCGACCTCTGGCACAACGCCCGCTCCATCCCCGGCGTTCGCTTGCTGGAAGTCCACTACGAACAGCTGGTGACCAACTTCGAAGCCACAGCCCGCCAGCTGGTCGCTGCGACCGGCGAGGACTGGGATCCATCCGTCCTCGAGTTCCACCGCACCCTCGGCAAAGCCTTCGTGCGAACCCCCAGCTTCGCTGCGGTCGGGCAGCGCGTGAACACCGACCGCTTGTCGACCTGGAAGCCACACGCAGACCAGTTCGCGACCGTGCTCCCCGTGCTGCAGCCCTACATCGACCGGTATGGAATCGACGCCGTGCTGGGCCGCGAAGGCTCCTGACCGCACCCTCCTGCTCCTCAGGCCATGATCGTGGGGCTGCTCTTCCGCCACCCACCACGCCCGTCACCAGGGCCAGCGCGCCGTCGGATGGAGCGCTCGAGACAGAGACACTTGATCTGCTTTCCTGTAGGTGTCTGCCACCAGCGTGTAGGCCCCGCGACAGAGCTCATCGTGCGCACGCTCAGTGCATCGCAGGGCAATCGTGGCCGGTTCCATGCCCCATCCGTTTTCTCCCACGCAGTCCACCAGCCGAGTGGGCATTCCGCTCGAGGCCACATCCAGACCACAGGACCACGGGATGCTCCCGCCGATGCGGATGCGAAGGAGACCATCCGCATCCGGAGTCACCACAACGGGAGCAAAAACCGAAGACGTGCTGCCGTTGCCGCGCAGTGGATGCCGGGCCCAGGCGGTCCCCCCCGTTCGACTCGTGGGCGCCCCCGTCTCAGCAGGCAACGACACAGGCCCAAGGCCGCTTTCTCCTGCCGATGGTGTCGGGCTCACCCCTCCCGAGGCAGTCGATCCCACCGAGCATCCCAGAGACCACCCCAAGACGAGGCCCAATCCCACAACTCGGGGAGCGACATCCAGTACACAGGGCTGTCGAAGCGGACCATCCATCACACACACGACCGTAGCATGGGCGTCTACGTGCTCCCCAGACCAGAGGCGGCATCGGCTACTGGCCCCTGGAGGGGCCCCCATCCGGTGTGGTCCATACAACGTCCCGGCGCAGACCTCGAAAACAGCACGCCGACTACATCTGAACCCCCGTCTTCGCGATGTTTCTTTCCTATTCCATCCGGAAGTGGTATTGCTTGGCAGCGCCCGGAGTTCCTCGATGCCTGACCATCAGCAACAGACCACCCAGAGCACCTCCTCGTCTTCTTCCTCGGCGTCGTCCACCAGCGCTGGTGGAGACGAGTCACAGGCACTGATGGGCAACCAAGCGGTCATCGATATCATTCGATCCCAAAATGATCCCACCGGTCAGAGACAGCTCGACCCAAACAAAAACGGCATCGTGTTCCTGGGCTTCAACACCTACGCCCATGATGAAGCCAACCATCTCAACCGCATCAATCCCGGTGGTGGTGCCGTGTCGGCCAAGCCCGGGCGCGAACAAGACAAGATCTCCACCGGTGGCGTGAACTACGACCTGCAGACCACCGAAGGCGTGGCCTCCTACATCGCCACGCTGGGCCTCGACGACCAGGTCGCGGTCCGTGCTGCTGAGTACCTCCTGCGAATCGGTGATGAAGCACGCGACGAAATGGCACAGTTTATCAAGATCCTCTCCCAGGCTGAAATGGGCGAGCGCGACATCGACCGTATGGTGCTCTCCGGCCACTCGGTGGGCTCTCAGCTGTGGGGCGACCACAACGGCCAGGTGAGCTTCAAGCAGCTCAACGAGCTCTTCGACCTCTTCCCGAACGCCGCAGATCAGGTCGAGCACCTCATGCTGTCCGCCTGCTACTCGGGGGGAGAGGCGAAGATGTCCCAGTACCACGAGATGTTCGGCAACGTACAGAGCGTGATGGCCTACCACGGGTCTTCGCCGGGTACTTGGTCGGGTGCGATGGATCACATGACCCGCTGGGAGCAGGTCACCGACAAGGGCGACGATCCAGGGGGCGTCGATCCGGGCGTGGCACGCGGCCTCCGAAAGGCCGAAAACGTCTCGACCTGGAACTCCGTCGATGGCTACCAAGGCGACAAGCCCATGTCGGTCTACGAGCTACAGCGCGAGCTGAGTGCGCGCGAGACGGTCTACCAGTCCCACTTCGACGGCCAGCAGGAAGTGGCCGACAGCCAGTCCGGTCCCCTTCGCGACTACTACAACCTCGTGCAGCGCGCGCTGGCCAACCCGGAGTTCCCGAGCGGCGAGGTACAGGAGCTGGAGCGACGGCGCGACGTGACCATCCGGTTGCTGTACTTCGGGTTGATCAGCACAAAGTTCCAAGAGCACTACGGAAGCCAGCTCTCGACGGGCATTCGAGCGGCCGGCCTCACCGTGCCCGACTTTCACCAGCTCGGACGCAAAGGCTCCCTCGACTTCATCGCCGAGCTTGCTGCAGCCGGTGGGGACAGCAGCACCGCGGCAGCACTGGACCTGTTGCAGCGCGGCCTGCAGGATCTCACAGAAGAGGTGATTCCGACCTCGTGGGTGTGATGCGCAACGCGTTGCCCTTCCGTGGTGGAACGCCGGTCACACCAGACCCGACACCATCACACCGATTCCAAAGTGGTTGCCGATCACAAAGCTGTACAACAAGGCGGCAGGAATGAGCGCCAATCGTGCGAAGCGCTCTTCCCGGTAGCGGTAGAGCAGCCCCACGCCAAGCCCCACCAGTGCGACCTTCCCCAGAACAAACGGGCCGAACCCGTGCTCCAGAGCCGCTGCCATGACCGGGTTGCCTTCGGTCGCGATGCCCGTCGAAACCCATGCCGCGGTGAGCGCCGCATCCACGATGTTGAGCACCAGAATCAGGCCGAGCGCACGCTCGAAGGTTTTGGGCTTCACGAGACCGAGGATGCGCATGGGGACTCCGGGGCTTCTTCTCAGCCTACACCCGGTTTGTGCACCGTCGACCCGACGGCGCCCCACATACGAGTCGTTTGACCATCGAAGACAATTCGCTGGCAGCTCGCGGGGGCACCGAAGTCGGTGAGACTTCCCGTCCCTACGCTCGGGGCCGGCCATCGACAGCATCCTGAGCAGCTTGCCCTTGCGGGCCGCGCATTCAGGCCGTACTTTTCCGGTCCACCGCGGAGCCTACCCATGTGCGTCTCGCCACGCTGGTTTGTCCTCTGGAGCCTCTCATCTGGATGCGTGTTCGTCGATCCAGATGAAGCCACAATTGTGTCTGGCGACCAGTCCGCCGCGCTGGACTCTGGTCCCGCAGACGCCACCGGTGGCTCCGGCACCGGAGATGACGGGGGCGACGACGGGTCCGGCGACAGCGGCGGCGACGACGGCGGTACCGATGATG